>DATDXA010000015.1:0-7306 GCA_035289485.1 archaeon
GAGGGCAATCCCGTATGTAATTTCGGCACTTGTTGTTGGAATATTCTCATGGTACTACCTCATTGTGCGCGGCCACCCGCTCAATTTCACTTGGGCCAATGCGATTGTTGCATTCTCCGCCGTGATAATTCTCGGGCTTGCAATGGTTATGGGTTCGCTTGCAAAATTCGCGCGTCCGCTCTCAAAATACGCGCACTTCCGCAAGGAATTCGGCCTTATAGGGTTCGCGCTTGCGGCGATGCATGTTGCGCTTGTGATACCAATACTCATTTACAGCGATGAGCCTGCACTTTGGGCAAATGCGATTTCAGCGGCGGTTGCGGGAGTCGCGTTCATGATATTTTTGCTAATGGCACTCACCTCCACGGATTTGTGGATGAAATCACTTGGGTATGAGAACTGGAAGAATTTACAGCGCACAGGATACATAGCGCTCGTGCTTGTAATGTTCCATGTCCTGCTATTAGACAAGGGCGCGTTCCTTACAAGAATTACAGGGCAGATTGCCATTGGTTTTATCCTTATTATATTGCTCTTAAGGGCGCTCGCATTCGCAACCGGAATGCGCCAGCATAAGGAATCAACCCCGCAGTGACATTAGAATCGGGTGAAAAAAATGGGCTATGAGCATGTGAACAGCAAAGGAATCAAATATTTTCTCAATTCAGCCCTTGGCGGGAGAAATGGGAAAAACATTTACTTTTTTTCAAAAGAACCAAAGAGCGCGTGCGAACTCCCCGCGGGATTTGTAATTGTGGAAAATCCGCTAACGAAGCTGCCGATACTCAAGAAGAAATAAGCCCAAAACAGAGGCGTGTGCGCTTTAAAATCATTTTTGTCCTTCTCTGAACATTATGCCACACGATTTTCTAGTACCCATTGAGAAGGCCACCGAGGCAAAAGATGAGCTTGCCGCGGCTGTGCGCAAATTCTCCTCAAAAAGCAGGCCCGTGCTTGCTGATTTGCGCCTTGAAGTCACAAACGGCCTTGCGGCATCCGCCCTGAATGGAAATGTGAAGGGCGCTGCGCGGGATTGGGGCGCAGACATTGGAGTTCGAGTATTCAGCGGAAAAAAGGCGGTTGCCGGCGGATTTGCCGGAAAAAGCCTCGGGGCAAAGGATTTCTCGCGCATCGGCAAAATCACAGAGGAGCTTCTTTCAGTTGCGCTCAAGAGATCGAAGTTCAACTCCGCGCTCAAGGAAAAGGAAATGAAAAAATTCCCTAGCGCGGGAAAGGGGCTTTACTCAACGGAATTTGCCGGGATTCCGGCGGTGCAGAAGGAGTGGACAAAACCGTGCAAAAAGGACCCGCTTGAAGCGAATTTGGATGAATTCGTACAGCGCTCGGAAAAGCTCTCAAAGGAAATCACTGCACTCAGCGGGATTGCAACAAACAGCATTTCCATCCTCGCTTTTGTTGACAGGAAAATATTTGCAAGCAGCGAAGGTTCGCTCCTTGAGCAGACCAAAGCAATAACGGAGCCTTCGGTTTACATCGCAGCCAAGGGAAAGGCGAACGAAACATTCCATGAGTGGATGGCGGAAGCCCGAGGGCTTGAAGTGCTTGAGGGCGATAACGCGCACGGAAAAACCCTTGAGGAATTTGCGCACTTCATTGCGCAAGGAACGATTGAACTCTCGAATGCGCCGGCAATAAAATTCATAAAGGACGCAACCGTGGTCACAGACCCATGGTTCAACACACTTTTCAGCCATGAGATATGCGGCCATCCAAGCGAAGCTGACAGAGCGCTCAAGCGCGAAACCGCGTGGGCAGGAAGGGCGTGGTGGTTCAATAGCATGGAAGATAACCAGTTTGGAAAGCGCGTGGGCTCTGAGGAGATGACAATTGTTTCAAACCCCGAAGTCGATGGCTTTGGAAATTTTGCATTCGATGATGAGGGGACGCCTGCAAAAAAAGTTGTGAACATAGAAAAAGGAATCCTCAAGGAATTCATGAACTCTCGCGAAACCGCGATGATACTTGGAGAGGAGCCAAACGGGCACATGCGCGCATCAAGCGCTTCAATGATGCCTGTAATAAGGATGAGCAACACCTACTTTGAGGCTGGATCTTGGAAGGCAAAAGAGCTCATCGAGGACACGCGCGATGGCTATTACATTGTCGGTGAGAAAACGCCCTCGATTGGCGAAAGCCGGCAGAACTTCAACATCACATGCTGGAAATGCTACCGCATAGAGAACGGGGAAATAGGGCAGCTTTACAGGAACGCGGGAGTGGAATATGATTCGCGCGATGCGTTCATGACAATCGAGGCCGCAGATGATGTGAAGCGGTATAATGTCCCCAATTGCGGGAAGGGAACGCCCATGCAAACCATGCGTGTTGGAAACGGCGGGCCGCACCTGAGATTCAAGGCAAATATTACAGGGGAGCGGGAGTAAATTGGAAGGTGCAAGCGCATGATTGAAATGAAAATTCTCAAAACCGCGGCAAAGGAGCTGCTTGAGTACGCAGAAAAGCAGAAGGACGTGAAAGAGGCTGAGGCATATGTTTCCTGCAACAGGCTAAATGTTTACAGGCTCGCATACCACTCAAAAATCCCAAGCAACGGTCTTGAGGAGCCAAAAAGCGATGAGGATTTTGGCCTCTCATTGCGCATACTCTTTAAGGATGGCAAATACGGAATGGGCTCGAGTGACTCAAACATTGAAAATGACAGTTTCCGCGAGGCCTACGGCAAGGCGCTTGATTCGCGCGTGCACGATGATGATTTCCACTCGCTTGCAAAGCCAGCGGGAAAGGCAAAATGGAAATCGGATTGCGATAAAAAAATCCTCAAAACAGATGAAGGGAAGGCAATTTCAAAGGCTTATGAAATGTTTGATGCGGCGCTCACAACGCTGCGGAAAAGCAAATTCTCAGGCGGCATAAATATCACAGGGGAAATGGATATGTCCTCTTCGCGCTTTGCCGTGCTAAGCTCTACTGGAATTTCGGCTTCAGATGAGAATACCGCTGCATTTGCAACGCTTACAACAAGCCTTGAAGCAGAGGAAAATGCCACAGGAACCTCATTTGAATCCTCAACTCACATAACAAAACTTGATGCGGCAGAGGCCGGCAGGGAATCGGCAGAGAAAGCATTTTCGATGCAGCGCCCAAAGCACATGGAAAGCGGGAAGTACCCGGTTGTTCTAAGCCCGCACGTGGTTGCGGAACTTTTTTACAGCAGATTCGATGTAGCGCTCTCATCGATTGATTACAATGCAAGCCCATTTATCGGCCGCATTGGGCAGCAGGTTGGCGCTCTGGAGTTCAGAGTTTCGGATGAACCAAATATGAAAGGGTTCATCGGTTCGAAAGCTTACACAGATGAAGGGATTCCTACGCGCAGAACTGAAATAATTTCAAGCGGAGTTCTGAAAAATTACCTCTCAAACGATTATTACTCCAAGAAAAAACCCGAGTGGATGCAGTTCGCCCCGCTGCATGGGTTTAGAAGCGGCATGGAAAGAAGCTACGGAGGGGATGTTGGCATCCATGGAAGCAATATAGTGGTTGCGCGCGGGAAACATTCTGACGAGGAGCTTTTACAGGAAGTGAAAAATGGAATTTATGTCGGGAGAATGTGGTACACATACCCCGTGAATGGATATGCAAGCCCTGATTACACAGGAACAATACGCGGGGATTCTTTTGTCATTGAAAATGGAGAAATTGCAGGAGCGCTCGCGCCAAACACCATGCGCGTACTTGACAGCTTCGATAATTTCATGAAAAACATCACGGGAATTGGAAAGAGGCAGAAGGCAATACTTGCTTGGGGGCAGGAAGAAACAGTTGTGGCTCCGGAAATCGCGCTTTCTGAGATGAATTTGAAGAGGATTGCTAAAGGGATATTTTGAAAGGCATTTACATGAAGGCAGCAAACTTCAGGCAAAGAAGAATTAATGCCAAATACAGGGAATTGCTTCCAAAACTAAGAGAAAAATTTGGCGAAATAAAGGCGCATGAAAAACATTGGGAAGATAAAAGAATATTTGCAGATTACAATGTTGCATTCAGATTTGGTTCCGGACATGACATTGTCCATGAAATGAAAGGAATGCATTCGACTGTTAAAAGGAAACTCAGAATACTTGAGGATGGATCAGGAGGGGGACAATTTATTGGCACGTTGAAAAGCGTATTGGAATCTGAAGGTATTCCGTCAGAGACAACAGCCACAACTTTACATGACAATTATTTTTTATCAATTTTAAAGAAAGAAGGATTAATCGATAATGTTGTCAAAGGCGCAATGGAACTTTACGTTCCAGAACGCCCAGTAGACGCAATTTTCTCAATGATGGGCTCAGTAAACTACACAATAGGAGAACTAAGAAAAGACCACGCTCTTAAGCTGGCTAATTCTCTTGCCCCTCATGGGTTTATGCTGGTTGCATTTGGTTTTGAGGATGATAAATACTCAATTAAAGGCGGGCTTTCAAAAAAACCAAAACCGAAAAATGTAGATACACAGACATATTTCAAAGGGATAGAAAAAGCATTTGCCAAACACGGATTCCTAGCCAAGATTTACAGATTGAGAGTCAGAGGATCACCAAACTTCGGGCTGCTCGTCAAAAGGGCAAACCCTAGCCGAACGTGAACGTGTAAAGTTCAAATCCCGCGCCGTTCACATCCATTACAAGTGTTTTCTGCGAATAATCCGGCAGAGAAACCACATTGTAGAGCTTTTGATCGCGCACGGCCACGGAAAAATCCGGAGTGGAAGCGTCCGTACCAGCATTCGAGGAATTCAGTGATGAATTGTCAATGCGCGCGGTGATTAATGAGGACCCCTGCATGTTTCCGGCAACGATGTTCACATTCTTTGCCGTGAAAACAAGCGCGACTTTTCCGGATGCTGAAACAAGCCTCGCATAATCGTTCTTGTTCTCCCACTCGCCCTCGAGGTATGCAATATTCGGAGTGAATTGCGCGGGAAGTGAATACGGCACAATTTGCTCCGGCCTGAATCCTTCAGGGTTTCCGAGCTGCACCCTTGCAAAACCGTACCCGAGATAAATTTCAGGAGTCCCTATGCGCCCGAATTCTGGGGAAACTGCGCCGCTTGCAGCGCCACTTTCCAGTTCCACTGCGGCATCACGCTCTTTTAGCAGCTCCACAATCTTCTGCTCCGTTTCCGAATAGCCGCCTTCGCCTATGTGGTCATAGCGGATGTAGCCATCGGCATCCACGAGGAACTTGTGCGGCCAATACTGGTTTGAGTAGGCGCGCCAGGTTGCAAAATCATTGTCCTGCACAACAGGATACTTTATCCCGAACTTTTCCACTGCGGATTTGACATTTGAATAATCCTTCTCAAATTCAAATTCCGGGGCGTGAACGCCGATTATCACAAGGCCGTCATCAGAATACTTCTCATGCCAGGCATTGAGATATGGAGTTGTGCGGATGCAGTTTATGCAGCTATAGGTCCAGAAATCTACAATTACAACCTTGCCCTTAAGCGATGCAAGTGTCAGGTTTGGTTCCGCATTGACGTAACCGCTTATCCCAGCAAGTTCTGGCGCCTTCTGAAGGCCAAATTTTCCCATCATTTCAGGAATGGAATTTTCTTCCTGCGCGGATGCTGGCGCGTTCGCCTGCTCCGGAGATTTGAGCGACTCGAGCAAAACAAACCCCGCAAAAATCAGCGCAATCACGAGGGCAATCAGCACGGGATTGTTCGGCGAAAAAAACGGCTTTTTGGCATCCATAAAATCACTTTTCAATTATCTCCGAGCGCACTTCGCTAAAAGTTGTGCCCGCAATGAATGTGAGGTATGCAGGCACTAGCGGGAGAATGCACGGGCTGAAAAAAGACGCAAGGCCTGCCAAAAACGTGATGAATATGGATAGGTCTGCTGCCGCCATTCCAGCTTCTCCTGCTCCGGAGAAGAAAATATTGAGCACGGGGAAGAGGTTTGCGAGGATATTTAGGGTTCCTGTTGCCACAAGCAGGCCGAGAACAACAAGTAGAACTCCGAAGACAAGATTGAACCACTTGAGCGCGGGGGAGAGGCGCCTTATGAAGCCTGTTGCCTGTGAAATGAATATTGCCGCAATGATGAAAGGCACCCCAAGGCCGATTGAATATGAAAGCATCAGAGGGAATGCGAATTCAGGGCGCGTGACCGCAAGCGTGAGCACGGAGCCAAGGACGGCGCCAACGCACGGGGTCCACCCTACTGCAAAAGCGGCGCCGAAAAGAAATGAACTAAGGTACTGGAAATTTGTTTTCTTCACGCTCAGCTTGTGCTCGCCCATGAGAAAATCTATTTTTATAAGGCCGAGCATGAAAAGGCCGAAGAAAATTATTATTGCGCCGCCAATGTAGCCAAGCCATGTCCTGAGATCATAGGCTATGCCGGAGAGAACCCCCTGAAGGAGAACACCAAGAAGTGAGAAAACTGCAGAAAAGCCCAGCACGAAGAAAATGCTGCTAAGAATTATCTTCATTCTTGTGCTTGCCATTTTGAATTCACGCACCGGCTTCTTTTAGCAAATTTATTAATTCCTGCTCGCCCACATTGCCAGTGGACTTGTGTGAAACCGAGCCGTCCGCTTTCAGTATCACGCGCGTGTGCTGGTAGGAAATCCCGAACTCGCGCGCAAGGGCCTCCTCATCCGCATCAGTTTCAGAATCCTTGTAATTTACCTGAAAGCCGGAAACATTTTGCGGCATTTGAGCGTTCGCAAAGGCGCCTTCATTCACAGGCTTTTGGGTCTTGCAGTACGGGCACCAGTCCGCGTAGAATTCAAGGAAAATTACCCTGCCTTCGGAGCGGGCCTTTTCATAAGCTGCTTTGGTGAAAGGAACGTACGAGGACTTTTCCATCATGGAATCGCCCTTCCCCGTCACTGAATCGTCCTGCGCCCCATCACCGGTTTTTTCCATCATTGTTTCAGGTTCTTTTACCATTGCATCGCCGCCAGCAAGAGTGTCCGCCGCAGCCTGCTGTTCTGATTGCGGAACAGTGCACCCCGCAACAAAAAGAACCGCGAAAATGGCTGCAACAATGCCAAAGCCGATTTTAGAAATCATTTCAAACCCCTCCAAAAAACACTAGTAATGCACTTCGCTTCTCCCATTTAAAAGCTTTTTTCCAATTCTTAAAAATCAGCCCTTCCAAGTGGCGTAATTGAGCGCGAGAAGGGCAATTGTCTGCGCCCCGCTTATCACAAGGGCGTGCTGCATCAATTCTTTGGAATAATAATCAACCATCGCGAAATGGAAGTAGAGCGCGAGAAGGTTTTGCAGAAGCATAAAGCCCGCGAAAACTATGAGCCCAAG
>DATDXA010000016.1:0-5877 GCA_035289485.1 archaeon
AGCAACACCATGAAAAAATACGTTACAGAAAGCCAACAAAAACACTGGAGTTCAAAAAAACCAGAACAAAAACAAGCAACCATGCTAGACTACGCAGGCTAAACCAAAGACGCCTGCCGCTTCAGCGGCAGGTAGTTCACACAGTCGGAACCGATAAGCACTCAAAATACGACGCGGAGGACGAGATTTGAACTCGCGCCCCCTTTCGGAGACCTGGTCTCAAGCCAGGCGCATTGGACCGCTCTGCCACCTCCGCAACAACCTTTTTTCTTTTCTTCCAGAAAAGAAAAAACGTTGGCGAAAAAAGAAAAGTGGTATTTTCGGCAACGTCTGGCTGCAGATGAAAAAGTGCCCAAATAAGGTTATAAACGTTGTCAGGGGCGATTTAACCTTTGCCTGGCGTCTTCGTCTATTCTCAGAACCAGCCTTGTCGGCTTTCCAAATAAGTGCCTTGCCGGAAAGCCCGCCCTAACTACCCCTTCGGCATATTTTGCCCTTGCCTGCATGCCATTTGCCAAACTGAGTTTGATTGCACTAAACCCATATCTTGTTGTAAGTATTTTCACGATTTTTCCGTTGACCGTATCTGCATAAATGCCGACAATTCCATCCTGCAAAAGTTTCGGCAGTTTCGCGCGAAATTCATTCAGCGCGGTTCTTGCTTCCTTCCAGTTTTTGCCAATCAGTGCCACTGTTGCCACTTTCTCCCCTTTCCGAAACATTCCTCCAAACTTTTTCCCATCAATGACTTCTTCTTCCTGTACTACTATCGTGGTTTTTCCATGCGTTTGTTTTATCGGGAGCCGGTGAGTGTGTCTTGCTCCCCTGATTTTTCCTTCAATGCTGCCTGCTGCGCGCTCAAGCCTGCCTCTGTATCCTGGTTCCTGGAAATATGCCAGTTTCATTTTCCTCGCCTCAGTTCCTCTACCGCCTGCGATATGCCTTTTGGGCTACCAAATATTGCGGTTCCGGCAACCAGCACATCCGCCCCGTTTTCAATTGCTGTTTTCGCATTCTGCGCGTTTATTCCCCCATCAATTTCCACAGCGCATTGCAGGGCATCATCATAGATTTGGTCCTTGAGAAGCAGAATTTTGTTCAGTGCGGAGTTGTTGAACTGCTGCCCGCCAAAGCCGGCTTCAACTCCCATCACAAGCGCCAAATCAACTTTTTTCAGGTAAGGGAAAATCTTCTGCGCCGGCGTTCTGTTGTTTATTGCAATTCCAACTTGGCACCCTGCAGCTTTTATTTTTTTTATAATTTTGAGCGGGTCATCAGTTGTCTCCACATGGAAAATAATGAGCTGGCTTCCCATTTTCGCAAATTCTCTAATATAATCCTCCGGCTTCTCAACCATCAGGTGGGTTTCGAAAAATATTTTTGTGTGCGGTCGCAATTCTGAAATGAATTCTTTTGGAACGCCGGTATTGGGAACATATTTATTGTCCATAATGTCGAATTGAATCCTGTCAACTTCTGCCTTCTCAAGCTGCGGGAGCCACTCTTTCCATTTTGTGCGGTCTGCGTTGAGCACCGATGCTGCAATTTCTGTCATAAACAAAATAGGCTTTTTTTGTATTAAAAGGTTTGTAAGCGCCCGCTAGCCGATTATTTCCCCGCCGTCCACTTGGTTCATTTCGCTTTGCACGGAGCAGTATGCAATCCATTTTTCGCGCTTTTTCGAGTAGCTTTTCGAGCGCACTTCAAGTAAAGTGATGCCATTACTGACAACACTTTGCGGTTCTTTTTCAAAAAGAACCCTTATTAGTTTTCGCGGCGGGCGGCCGCGGTTCTGTATTTTTGAAACAATTTCCTGCCCAAGAAAGCACCCCTTATTGAAAGAAACCGCATCCTTCCAGTCGGTGTTCATTATCATTTCCGCATCGAATTCCTTGCCTTGAACAGAGATCCCATTTTCAAGCCGGAACAAATCAAATTCCTGCTCATTCATCTCTTCCATTGCTGCAGGGGCGTTCTCCGAAAGCAGCGCAAATCCTGCTTTTTCAGGTATTTTGATTCCATCCGCTCCATTGCCTTCTTCGCCTGCAATGAAAAATGTTTTCAGGGCAGTTTCTTCGAGTTTTGCCTTCCCCAATTTGAGGTATGTGCCAAGGTGAGCCTCTAATCTCTTCCTGAATTGCTCTGGGAAGGCTATGATAATGCCGTCAGAAGTGCGGTGCTGGTAGAAAACAGCGACTATTTTGCCGTAAATATCAATGAATGCATTGCGCTGCGCCTGTGGCACATTGGTGGCTATTCCTGTAAGGAGTTTTTCATAGTTGCCTGTAATTTTGAGCACCGCAAAAGGCAAGGCGTAGTATCTTCCCATGCACGAATTCAGTTTCAAATCCTTAAAAAGCCCCTGCTTTGATGAGCCGATGCAACAGGAAAATGAAAAATTAACCATCTACATAACAAAAATAGAGTTTAAATAATCCTAATCCCCTATTGCTAATGCACCGGTTATTTTTTTTCGGTGTGGCGCAAAAGGGGTGCAAAATATGGTATTCGTTAATGTTGACAAGAAGCAGCCAAAGGTTGAGAGGAATTACAAGTACGGTGTCCAGCACAAGTGCGTGAACTGCGGCAACATCATTGACAACCCTTTCGGGAGCATTGATTCGCGCAGGTTTTGCAGCACAAAGTGCCGCGATGAGTACTTTTCACCAAGGATTTGAGCCAATTTGGGCATTTTTGCCCAATTGGAAAGTTTAAATAGGTTTAGCTCTTAATTCTAGAAAGAAGATTTGTTTTTTATTCAAAGGAGGTTGGATTCAATGGCAGGAAAACCGGCATTCGGCGGCTATACAATTTCATTCAAGGGCTGCACCGATTCCATAGAAAGCGTCTTTGGAAGCGGAAGCATAGCGCCTTCAGAAATGACAAAGAAGCTCTGGGCTTACGTAAAGTCAAAGAAGCTCTCAAGCAAGTAAACACAATTAACTGATTTTTCCGCCCTGCACTTTGCGGGGCGGTGATTTTATTTTTTTCATTCCAATTTGGTTCGGGTTATAGGCTACCTTGAATGTGAATTAGATTTTTTTTGCTTTCAGCCATAGAGTTTCTTTATGCCTGTGATATCGCCTGTGTTAAGATCCCTTTTCTTGGTTTCGCCTTCAGTGCTGTACCCATACATTGTTTCCTGTGAGCACCCTGACTGGTAGAGGTCTCCCATTCCCGCAGAGTGGCCCAATTCATGTGTGATTATATTCTGCACATCCATCTTGCCGCTATCAATGGTTGCATCGCCCCAGCTGAAATCGCCCTGGTCAAGGAGCATGTCCCATTCGATGATTTGTCTGGTTTGCACCGGCCCGCTGAAGTATCCCCACACGTTGGTTACTGCGATGGCTCCGGTGTCCGAGATGACTCCGAATGAAAGGGTGTTTTTTCCGTCAAGGTTCCCGTTGTTATACGATGCGTTGTAGTCTGTGGATGCGGCGCCAAATATTGTTGCTGTAACTTGGCTGTCCCATTGCGACGCCCCCAAATTAGCTGAGCTTGTAACCAATGATTCAGGAATTCCCTGCGAATTTGTCGGATTAATGTAGTACGGTTCGGGCGCAATCCATTTAGTGCCTTTTGCGAGGAACAAATAGCATGCGGTACCTGACGGCCTTTCGTTTCCTCCGGGCTTTGCAAAGCCCTTTTTGTAGTGGATGAATGTGATTTTTTCAAGCGGGCTCCTGTCATTTTTTTCATGGGGCGGCACTGCAAAGGCGAATCCGGCAATCATTATTGCAATCATCAATGCCGGCAAAACTTTGTTCATATAATTAATATGGCATCAACTTGTTTTTAATTCTTCAGATGTGTTAAGCTTTGCCATAACCCTGCTTTGCAGCCGCATAAACGCGGTGAATGTCTCCTTAAATCAGCAGTGCAAGTCGCAACCTTTGTGTGCGATATGCGTTGTAAAGAATCCCTGTAATATTCTTTTGAAAGCAGTTGAGAAACTAAGGAAATTAGGTAGTGTTTCTACTGCGCGGGCTTTCCGCACTTAAACAAGATTTTGGATGTTTTTTCTGGCTTTTTCAAGGGTTTTGTTGTATTGCTCCTGCGGGAGTTTTCCGTGCACTCCCTGAAGGGCATCGAGAAATCCTTTTGAGCCAATCTTGGACAGGATTTTTTCCGCGTCAATTTTTGCGTTTGCCTCTTTTGCAAGTTTTTGCATTTTGTCGCTGTCAAGTTTTAGTGCTGAGAGCATGAATAGGTCGCGTATGTCAGTTGTGCGTGCAGGGCAGGCCTTCATGAGAAATAAAAGTTCGGAATCCACAACACGGCATTTCATCTGGCTGGGCGAACTCTTGCCAAATATTACTCTTTTTGCCGAATTTTTGAAAATCATTTCTGCGGGAAATATTGTGCCGCTTAGCCTGTCCTCAACTGCTCCTGCGAGTATGTCAAAGGTTGCCTGAGGTTCTTTTGAAGCCATGGCCAAGAATTCGCCGCTGTAGGGTAGTTTTCCGCTTGCGCGTTCTGCAAATCCTGCTTTTTGGAGTTGTTTTTGGATTTGAGCCAAATCCTTTTTGTTCTGCACCACTATGTCGCAGTCAATGGAAAAGCGCGGTAGCACATATGCATTGATTGCATAGCCGCCAATGACAACAAAATCCGCTTTTCCAAAAATTTGTCCAAGTATGGAAAAAAGGAATTTTTCCCTTTCCGCGAAAGTCATAT
The DNA here is from genome assembly GCA_035289485.1 of archaeon. Taxonomy (GTDB): domain Archaea; phylum Iainarchaeota; class Iainarchaeia; order Iainarchaeales; family Iainarchaeaceae; genus UBA10205. The sequence goes on from DATDXA010000016.1 coordinate 4,681, forward strand.
TGCCTCACGCGCCTTTAACAAGAATTCCTCGGATGCGCTGGTTTTTTTCTTGTATTTGTTCTGGATGTATGCCAAGACATATTCAAAAGTGTCCCTGTGGATTTCGCAGAACTTTATTGTTTGGGGTAAAGACTCCACTGGCAACCCATTGTGCTCATCTATTACTATTGATTCGGCCGGCTTTAAAACCACGAATTCACCGACCACGTTTGCGGGTTCTTTTTCAAAAAAACTTATTCCGCATGCCTTCAAGAATGCGCGCCACTTTTTCATGTCCTTTTTGAATACCTTTATGAAAAACGGGGTATATTCCCACGACCTTTGCGTGTATGTCTGGTCGCTCCATATTTCGGCGGCGCTTGCTCCTGTAAAGCAGTAGCCAAAGCCGGATTCTTTCAAAGCGCTTTCAACCTTGGGCTCGAAAAAGCTGCGAACTGCGTTTTCAGGTTCTTCACAGGCATATATCCCCCTGCTTTTGCTCTTCAACCAGCCGGCTTGTGCCAATTTGAAAATCAATTTCTTTAACATGGGTTTTGAAAAATACCATCGTGCACTGTCCAACGAAAATTCCTTATTGCCGAACTTCAAATGCAACAAGGAATACAATGAGAATTCCAATTTGGTCAATGCCTGCGTCATGCTAATATAAGTGCAGGTAGAATATAAAAAGGTTACCATTAGGGTAACTAAAGCGCGGTGAATGGGATTTGAACCCATGCTCCAGTGAAGGAACACGCTTTCCAGGCGTGCGCATTAGACCGCTCTGCCATCACCGCAACAACCTTTTTTCTTTTCTTCCAGAAAAGAAAAAACGTTGGCGAAAAAAGAAAAGTGGATTGTTTCGGCAACGCTTGGCTGTAGAATGAAAAGTGCCTGATTAGGGTTATAAACGTTGCCAGTATCTGAGAAAAACAGTCAAGCCTATCGAGTCCAAACGACCTTGTACCCTTTGGGTACGAGGCCTCGCGAACCTAAAAGTTCGCAAGGAGATAGGGTGCGCACCCATCCCCTCACGGGGATTCTGTGGTCCACAAGACCACCGAAACAGACGCAACTGTTGAAATATATAGAGAGGTAAGCCAGGGATCTGCGCTCCTAATCTAGGAACCGATGAGCCATCGTATTGCAGTTTAGCTTACCCCCCTTAACTCCCAATACGCATTAGTAATTGTGCATTTAGAGTTTATATACCTAACC
>DATDXA010000017.1:0-6459 GCA_035289485.1 archaeon
TCTGCCGCGCCGAAATAAAATCATAATCCCAAGGAACGCGAATCACCTGCGCGTTGCGCGCGAGCATTGAATGAATTATATTGTTTTTAGCGCCGCAATCAATCAGCAAAACTTTCGGCCCGCGCTTTCCATACACAATGGGCTTATGTATGCTCACCTTTTCCACAAGATTTTCAATGTTCGGGTTGTATAGCTCCGTGTCTTTTTCATCGACAATAATTTTTCCAAGCATTGTGCCTTTTTCGCGCAAAACTTTCGTGAGAGCTCGGACATCTATTCCAGTAATTGCCGGGATTTTTTCCTCGTTGAGCCATGCTCCAAGTGATTTGACTGCTCCGTGGTGTGAATACTGCTGCGAATACTCATTGACGACAAGCGCCTGCACCTGAATTTTGTGCGATTCAAAATTCTTTATAAGGCCGTTCTCGAGAATTTTTTCAGGAACGCCATAATTCCCCACAAGAGGATAGGTTAAGCAAAGAACCTGCCCAGCATAGCTAGGGTCAGTTAGGGATTCATTGTAGCCAACCATCCCCGTGTTGAATACAACCTCTCCTGAAGTGGATTTGGGAAAGCCAAAAGAGCGCCCTTCGAATGAAGTTCCATCCTCAAGAAGCAGCCGCGCAATCAAATCAGTTCACCCCTACAAATAAATCTGGAGAGATAGAGGAAAAAAAGGAGAGAAAATGGGAGAAAAGAGTATTATTTTTTGCGCTGCAAAAATGCTTCATCTAAAAAAGGAGTTATGGTAAGGAAACTTTATAAGGCTTGTGCGGCGGCCCCGAAAATTCAGCGGATTATGTGGTTTAGCATCTTCTCGGTGGATTTTATAGCGGCTATTATCTGGTCAGAATCAATCCCGATTGTGCGAAATTCCTTGCCATCAATGCTCCATGTGATTGTGGTCTCAACAATTGCATCGGTATTGCCTCCTGGGGGTATTCGCACCTCATAATCAAGCAATTTTGGCAGTTCGATTCCTGATTCTTGCGCCGCCTGCGAAAGCGCGTTCATGAATGCGTCATAGCCGCCGTTCCCTTCAGCGGATTTTGAAACCTGTTTTCCGGAAAATTCAAGCACAAGCGATGCTCTCGGTTTCCCTTTTAGCGAAGATGAAATCTGCACATCCAAAATCTTGATCTTGCGCTCAATTTGTGTGTTCAGAACATCCGCGATTATGAACGGGAGATCCTCTGCTGTCACAATTTCTTTTTTATCGCCAAGGCCCACAACGCGCGCGAGCACGGCTTTTTTCTGCTCCGCAGTTAGCTCGATTTTTAGGTCCTTGAGGTTTTGCTCAATGCTTGCCCTGCCGCTAAGTTTTCCAAGCGCGTACTCACGCTTCCTTCCAAATCGCTCAGGAGTGAGAGGGTTTGCATACAAATTTCCTTTAGCATCGCCATCTGCGTGAATGCCCGCTGTCTGCGTGAACACATCATCTCCAACAATTGGCTTATTTGTGGGAAGCGCCTTTCCGGAAATTCTCTCGACCATGCGGCCTGCTTTTACAAGCGCATTCTCATCAACTCCGCACCTAAGCCCCGCCTTGTCATTTATTGATGCCACGACTTCTGCGAGCGCCGCGTTTCCCGTGCGCTCTCCAAGGCCATTGATTGTGCAGTGCACTCCGCGTATGCCTTCGCTTAGAGCCATCAGTGAATTTGCGGTTGCAAGGCCGTAATCATTATGCGCATGAAAATCCATGCGCTCGATTGGGAAAACCTTTGCCATTTTTCGGATATAGCCCTGCACCTGCAGAGGGTCAAGAATTCCAAGAGTGTCAGGAAGCAAAAGCCTGTCAACCTCGGAGCCTTGGAGCGCCCGCGCGAATTCGAAAACATAATCAGGGGAGTCCTTCATTCCGTTGCTCCAGTCTTCCATGTAAAGATTGCACTTTATCCCAAGCGAGCGGGCGTATTCAATCATTTCAACCGCGTCAGCAAAGTGCTGCTGCGGTGTTTTTCGAAGCTGCGTTGTACAGTGCTTAAGTGAGCCCTTTGCAAGAAGATTGATGCTTTTGCAGCCGGCATCATTTGCCCAGTCAATGCTCTCGCGGTTTACGAAAGCGAGAACTTCGACCCTTTCAAGCACGCCATCTTCTTTTGCCCACGTGGTGATTGATTTTACTGTTTCAAGTTCTCCCTCGCTCACGCGTGCGGATGCGACCTCTACGCGGTCAACTTTCACTTCCTTTAGAAGAAGTTTTGCAATGGCGAGCTTTTCCTCGCCCGTGAACGAGACGCCTCGGGTCTGCTCTCCATCGCGCAGTGTTGTGTCCATTATCTGAACGTAATCAGCCATTCTTATGCACCTTTAAGCGTGAAATTGAATTGAGAAGCAGCGGGAATTCACTGCGATCGTATTTGTAAATCCCTTCTGGAAGGCATGAAGGGTTTTGCCCTAAAAGGATTTTTAAAGATAGGGCACATTCAGCCCAAACCATAACGCCGCCTGAACCATTCCAAGCGCGAAGCGGGCCTATCCTCAGAGCCAAATTTGGGCTTTTCAGGAACCTTTTCTGCATAAAAGGTATGAATTGTGACATTGCCAGCCAGGAAGCCAAAAATAGGATTTCTGGCTTCAACATCGGCAAAAGCGGTTTTAAGGACACGAAATCCAAGAGTGTGCAACCTGCGCTCAAAAGGAACTTCCCCAGGTACTGCACCAGTTTTACTGCCTTCAAGATTCACAAGTAGCCTGCCATTTGGCTTTATCAGTTTCGCTATTTCTCCAAGGTCAGCCAACATTGTTTTTGAATTGTGCAAGGCCATGCTAGTATAAGCAAAATCCATTGATTTTTCACCGAACTTTTCAACAACCTGCCCGAAATGGCATACTTTTATGTTTGCTTTAATTTCACGGAATTCCCTTTCAGTAGTGAGATTTGTGCCAAAGAGCTTTGCGCCTTTAACAGTTTGGAGTGCGCCCAATGTGGCACCTTTTCCACATGCAAGTTCAACTACATTTGCAGCCCCATGAGTTTTGACATATGCAATCACTTCCTTTTTGGGGTTTATGCCCCCAAAAAGCCGAGTTGTAGTGGCCAAATCAGAAGTGTAATATTCATAGCGATGCTCAGAATTTTTTCGCCTGCCAGAGTATGCCCTTGCATCGGCAACTTGCTGTGCAATCCGATCTCTCATCACGCCTCCGCGCTTGTGAGTGTTCATTTTCCATTTCTGAGACATGTTAAAAATAAAGTGCTGCGCCCTATAAAATAATGAGCTTTGGGTTTACAAAATCTTCTTGAGCCTCTGCTCATCAAGCACCTTTTCCGAGAGGTATTTCATGAACTCGGCCTTGTAATTTACAAGCTCTTCAACGGTTCCACCTTCGAGGTATTCAAAAACCTTGCGAACGAACAGGTTGCTCCCTATAACATGAGGCATTACTACAAAATCAACGCCGCCCTCATAGAGCCGCAGCGCGTCCTTGAAGTAGTGCGCCCTTGCAAAAATCGCGGTCTGGGGAGAGACGTTTTTGAGGTACCTCACAAGTGAAATCGCTGCGCTCGAAAACGGCGTTGCAATGACAACAAGCCTTGCCTTTTCAACACAAACCTTGTGCCATATCTCGCGGTTGTCCATAGAGCCGTAAACTGCATCAAGCCCGTTGCCTATCTGGTATGAAACTACCTCAGAATCCGAATCAACCACTATGACATCGTAGTGCCTGTGCAGGGATTCTGCAATGCTCGAGCCAACAGTTCCGCCGCCGAAGACGACAACATGGCCAGAAAGATTTATCGGCACTGCCTCGAGCTTTTCGAGCTTTCTGTGCAGAAGATGCGAGCGCTTAAGCGGCATTATAGATTGCCCGAAAATGCGGTTTAGGAAGGCGTAAAAATTTTCCGAGTACGCAAGAAAGTATGGTGTTAGTGCCATTGAAAGCGCTATTATCATGATGATAAAAGAGTAGAGTCCCGGGGTCTGCTCGAGTATTCCCTTGCCCTGGCTTGCAATAACGAAAGAAAACTCCGAAACCTGCGCAAGGCTAAGAGCGACAACGAGCCCTACCCTTCCGCCATATCCGCTTATGACAGTGATCAGGTAGTATATCATCGGCTTGAATATGAAAACAATTCCCGCAATCACAAGCGCTAGAGCGATTGGGAACTGCGCAAAGCTCGGGGTTATTTGTATCCCAAGAGTTACGAAAAATATCGTTGCCAAAAAATCACGCACTCCGCGGATTTTGTGCAGCACCTCAAGGTTGTATGGAAGTGTTGAGAGTGCGACCCCCGCAACGAACGCGCCCACGGAAATCGAGAACTCGAGCATCGCCGAGATGAAAATGAACGCAAAAACAGAGCTCATTGCGGAGAGGAAGAGGAGCTCTTCGGATTTTGAGGCGAAGCGGAAAATCACGGGGTAGACGTACCTGCTCAGAAGGTATGCGGACACCATCATGAAGACGGCCTTGAGAAGGAGGGGGAAAATCGTTTCAACTGAAAGCGTGGCGCCGATGTTCTGCAAAAGAGGCAGCGCGAGAATTACCAAAATGTCCTGCATCAGGAGAAAGCCGATCATGATTCTTCCATGAAGCGTGTTGATTTCGTGCGCGTCCGAGAGGAGCTTGACGACAATTGTTGTCGAGGAAAACGCAACTATCATTCCAAGATACACCGATTGCTCAAATGAGAGAATTCCAAGGAAGTGGTTGAAGACAAAAACCAAAAGTGCGGTCAGCAGCACCTGAACAACCGAGCCCACAACCGCGAGCTTTCCAAATTCCATTAGCTTGCGCAAATCAGTTTCAACCCCGACCGAAAAAAGCAGGAACGCAACACCGAGCTCTGCTAGCAGCAGCACCTGCTCGGTTGTTGTCACCCCGATTGCGATGCCGGCATAAGAGAGGTTGAGGGCTCCAAGGCCGAATGGACCGATAAGTATTCCCGCGGCGATGTATGCGAGCAATGGAGGCTGGTTTAGGAGGCGCGCAATAAAATTTAGAAGCGTTGCCGCAAGCAAAATGAAACCTAAATCTGCTACAAGCGCCAATCCTTCGAATGCCAAACTATCACACTACCAGAATGCAGATGCATGTATTTATTGCTTTGCAGTTTTTTTCCCAAATTGGTTGCCTAGATGCCCAAAATCCATTTTTCCACGAGCAGCTGCACCGCCAAAAACACGATGAAGAGCAGCACAAGCCCAAAGCCCTGTACCCTTGAGATATGCCCCTTTTTCCCAAGCAAAATTATGAGAAGAATCATTGTGCCGGCCATTATGGCGCCACTGAGGATGGGAAGGCGCGGCTCGCGCGGGGTTATGGGGCTTATTATTGCAATTATTCCAAGTGTGAGCATGCAATCCGCTAGCACGTTGCCTAAAACATCCCCAAAGCCCAGCTCATCGTGCCTTGAGCGTGCCGCCTGTATAGCGAAATTTAGCTCCGGAAGGCATGTGCCTATTGCGATTAGGATTCCGAGGAAAAAGAGCGGGACCCCTGCAAGAACGCTTAGGGAAATTGCGGTGTCTGTGATGAACCCCCCGGTTGCAAAGAGCACAATGAGTGCAACTGCGAGAAGGGCGAACTCAAGCGGAAGGTTTGCGCGCTTTTTCTCAACACGGAATTTTGGCCAGTTTTTCCTGTCAATGAACATGAGGGCGACATAGCCAAGAAAGCACGCGACAAGAATTATTCCATCAAGGCGTGAGAGCGTTCCGTCAAGCAAAAGCACAAGCGGAAGAAGCACGGCCACTATGAAAATTCTTGCCTGCGAGAGCGCGTAGCGGTGGACCTGGATTCCGTTTGAAGCAAGGGCCACAAGCCCGATGATTAGGGTGAGGTCCGCTATGTTTGACCCGAATACTATTCCAAGGCCAAACGATGGGGTCCCTTCAAGTGCGGAATTGATGCCAATTGATAGCTCTGGAAGAATTGCGATTACTCCCACGAGAAGAAAACTGATTGTGAATTCAGGAACACCGAAATGGCGCGAGATGCTAACAAGGCTTTTTATCGCAAGGCGCGAGGCCGCGATGAGGACAATGAAAGCGGCAATGATGGAGAGGAGTTCTAGTAATGCCATGTCACTAGAAGGAATTTTCCCAAATAAATTCCTATCGATTCACTTTTTGCGGGTCTTTTCCAGCCAGAATTTTTTAAGCGCCGGAAATGTCCCCTGCTGGAGAAGATATGCAATGGCAGGAACGAAAGCGTTCAGGTATGGGTTTGGCGCGTTTATGAGGATAAGGAAATAGAGAACTAGCAGATATGTTGCAACTGCGATTATTCCCCGCCTGAATTTGCTTACTTCCCACGCCTTGTCGGATTCTACCCTTGCATTTCTTTCAAGAATTGAATCTATTTTTTCAATTGTCTTTGCCATGCAAATCACCCTATTTTTTTCCACTTCGCGCCCTGCGCGGTGTCAAGGACTTCAATTCCTTTTGCGCGCAGCTCATTTCTGATGCGGTCGGATTCCGCAAAATTCTTCTCTTTGCGGAACTTTTC
>DATDXA010000018.1:0-6934 GCA_035289485.1 archaeon
TTCGCGCCTGCTGCACCCCGTAGGGCTAGGGTCCTTATCTCAGTACCCTTCTCCGGGCTCCCTCTCTCAAGGCCCGTATGGATCTTTGGCTTGGTGGGCAGTTACCCCGCCAACTACCTAATCCACCGCAGTCCCATCCTAAAGCGGCAACACTTGCATGGTGTGCGCCATTTGAGAACGGAAACATTCCAGTTTCCCGTTCCGATGATGCATTAGCCCCAGTTTCCCGGGATTAACATCTCTCTAGGGTAGGTTGACCACGTGTTACTGAGCCGTACGCCAGAGACAACCGTGACTTTGTCTCTAAGACTTGCATGGCTGAGTCGAACTTCGATAGCAGTATCCGCCAGCAGGATCAACTGGAATTAATTGAAAGATGAACTTACATTCCATTTCTGAAATGCCGCCATTCACGCTTTCCCATTTGAACCAGATCTGGTCTTATTAATGGTGTTTCCACCTAACGAAATTGGATGCTGCTCCGCTTCCTGCCCGAAGGCAAAAAACGGAGAGCAAATATTTTGGGTTTTCCGTTGCGGAAAACCTCTGACAATAACCACATCATACCCAAAAAAACTTGGGTACTCATGAACCATCCAAACGTGTGCAAAATTGCACGCGGATGCGTTGCATGAAAAAACGATGCACGCATTCGCAAGCCTAACCCACCACGGTTAAGGCTACTTTTATTGAATTTCTATTTGGTTATTTGGACGGCTATTAATGCTCTACATATAGGTGAACACTTGGTTTATAAACCTAACTCGCAAAGTGCCCAAATCCGCTTCAAAGTGGCAAATAATAAGGGTTTAAGGTTTTTGAAAAAAAGAGAAAAATGCCCGCCAAAATGGCGGGGCTTTTTGTGAAATTTACTGCACTGTTTCAGTTGCTTCTGTGCTTGCTTCTGCCTCAGTTTCGGTTGCGGTATTTGTGCGGGCAGCCTTCTTTGCCCTGCTCTCTGTTATTGACTTCATAACCGCTTCCTTTTTTGCCTTCATGGCTTCGAGCATCTTTGCCCTTCTTTCCGCGAAAAGCTTAATTCTCGCTTCCCTTGATTCCGCTATGGCAGCGCCCCTTGAATTCTTGGCTTCCTGCTTTGCGTCAACTATTGTGATTTTTGTATCTCCCTTAATCTCAGTAATCTCTGTTTTTGCAGCTTCCTTTTCTTCAGGAGTTATAGTGCCATCGGCTTTGACTTCGACCTTTACCGCAGTAATCCTTTTCTTTGCCTCTTCCTTGGCTTTCTGTACCGCAAGCCTGCGCGCAACTATTGACTTTATCACGGCCTCGCGCCTCTCCGCCTGAATGTCCTTTATTTCAGAGCCTACGCTTGCCTCAGATGCGGTTGGATCGCCCGTACCTAGCACTGCAAATCCGCTTATTCCCCTGCTAAAACCTGAGCCGAACCAGTCAGCAGAAACAAAAGAGCTGGCCGCCAAAACTGCGAACACCAAAAGTGCAGCCAAAACAAATTTCTTCATTGAAACATCCCTCCGAAGGAAAAAATGATTTAATAGTATTCCGTGCGGGATTATTTTTAACCGTTTTGATGTGTTACAAAAGCAGATTTTTGCAAAAATGCAATGCCACAAATATAGAAAAAATACGCTACCTAACCGGCTCGTACTTTTTCTGCGCCTTGCCCGTGAGATGGAACTTGAACGCGTTCACCATGTGAAAAATCGCAAACCTTAGATAGCCCCACTTCTTCACGCGCCGGCTTGAAACGCCGACCGCTACATTTGAACAATATTTCACCTTTCCGATTTTTGAAATGCGCTTTAGCAAATCCAAATCCTCTGCCGTGACAAGCTTTGTGTTAAACCCGCGGATTTTTGAAAACGCCTTTGTTCGAACAGCCATGTTTGAGCCTATCGGGTTGTGCATTCCAAACAAAGCGGAAACCGAAATGAAAATATCCATCACCACTTTGCTTAGCTTATTTTCCCATCCGGAAGCGTCGAAAAAATAAACCGGCCCGTAAACCATCACAAGGCTTTTGTCCGCGGCGAATTCCGCGGCAATATTCTGCACCCAATCTTGCGGAAGCTTTGCATCAGCATCCGTGATTGCCAGAACTTCGCCGTTTGCAACCTTGCACGCGGCCTGCCGCTCCCATGCGGCCGATCTTCGTTCCTCTTTTACAACACGCGCGCCGTAGCTTTTTGCAATGCTTGCGGTCTTATCCTCGCTGTAGCCATCTCCGACAATTAGCTCTATTTTGTGTTTTGTTTTCTGTTGGCGCACGCCCTCAAGTGTGGTTGCAATGTAGCGCTCCTCATTAAGGGCGCCTATTATTACTGAAACTAGCATGACAATAGGACGCTGGATCGGAATAAAAATATTCCTAAGGCGCAGAATACCCTTACGGCTAGGGATTGAAAATAGTTGAAAGTGCGAAGCCAGTTCTGCCGAAGGCAGAACGCTCCCTCCCGACGAGCAGGTCGGGAGTTACTGCTTAGCCCTTTTTCTCAGGTATCTCTTTTTGCGCTTCTTTCTGCGCATCAGCTTCTTTACCCATTTCCAGCGCTGCCTGGATTTGGTCTTCTTGAAACGCGAGGTATCCTTGCTTCTTTTGCTCAATATATCACCAGAACACAAATTAGGAATGAAAGCGGTTTAAAAAGCTATTTAATCGCGCCAAAGAGCCCCACCTGCTTGGGCTTTGGCTGGCCGAAAAGATCCTTCATTTCATCCTCAGTAAACCCTGGCAGCACAATCTGCTGGCTTGCATACAGGTAGAGAAGAGCGGTTGTGACACTTGAAACCGTGCGCGAAAAAAGCACGAGGATAACTATTCCAACAAAGAAGAGCAGAAGTGTAAATATGATGCCAAGCGGGAAAATCATGGCAAACACAATTGAAAGCACGAAAAATAGCACCGCCCATGCAATGAAGAGCAGAAAGAAAACAAAACCCGAGCCAATGCCCGCGCCCACAACTTCGCCCCACGTGTTTTTGAAAATTTGCGCGCTTTTTTTCAAAGTGGCAAAGACACCGAGGTTTTCATAAACTAGAACGGGGATGACAAAAAAGGTGAGAATAGACCAGGCCGCCCCTATAATTGTTGCAATTATTGCGGCGATTATCCTTCCAATGATATTTCTTCCGCCGGCGCGCTCAATCATGCGCAGTATTATCCCAACTATTGCCGAAAGCACAGCCCACTGTGCAATGACAAAAAACCGTGACATTGCAAATCCAAGCGACTGCCCGACAGATGCGCCATTGCCATCAAGCTTTGATTTGAGCGAATGCACAAGCGCAACGTTGAAGAAAATTGAAAGGAACGCTGTTGCAAAATAGTAAACGAAGAGCAGCACCCACACAAGGATATTTCCGGCGCCCTCGGAAGACATTGAAACAAGGCCGACAACAAGGAAAGGCGCAATCATGCCAATTAGCAGAAGGATTGAAAAAATTCCGGAGAGAATCGGGAACACTATGAGCTTCTTGTCTTCAAGAATTATTTTCGCCGAAAGCTTGAAGAGGCGCCAGCCGCGCGAAATTGACTTGAAAAACGAATCAAACATGGCAATAGCACGCAAAGGCAGAATATAATGCTTTTTGTTGTTCCAAGGGAGCTATTTCACCTGCACTTTCCCGCCCTTTAGCCATGAGACTGCAGCATATACAAAAGGAGTATTTACAAGCGAGAGCACGAGCTTTAGAGCAAGATAGGGCAGCGCGAGCGTGATTACATATGCGGCATCGTACCCTCCCAAAAGCCCGAAAAAGTTGAAGAATGCAAGAAACATGAAGGCAAAGGTGTCAATTGTCTGGCCGATGAAATTGCTCACATTGCTCCTAAGCCAGAGCATCTTTCCTTTCAATTTCTCGCGCAATTTGCTGAACACGAGCGCATCATTCAAATCCGCAAGCGAGAATGCTATGATGCTTGCAATTATTATTCTAAGGCTTGCGCTGAAAACCGGGTTGAACTGCTCAGGCGAGAGCCAGCTTCTTGCCGCGTATGGAAGCGAAACCGCAATCCAGGTGATTGCGGAGACAAATATCAAAACCAAAACGCCAAGCCAGATGGTTTCTCTTGCTTTTTCGCGGCCATAAACTTCATTTAGCGCATCGAGAATGAAAAATGTGAGAAAGAAAGGGATTAGCCCGACCGAGAAATCGATGTTGATGCCAAGCAAATTCAGGACTGCAATCTTGCTGCCCAAAACATTGGACATTATTACAGATGCAATGAAGACGCAGACGAAAAAGTTAGCCCGAAAATCAGGAGATTCAAATTTAGCACGCAGCCATGAGAACATTTTCAGCACGTTCCAACAAAACGACCTCACATGCCAATTTCGCGGGGCATGATATTGGTTCAAAGCAAATGCAGCAGCAAAAGGAATTTAAATGTGAGGCGGCGGAATGAAAATAATCATTTTCCGGATATGGATTTTAGAAAATCCGTTATTTCCCGGCGCTCATTAGCGCCCATTGCATCAAAACGCCGCTTGAATTCGAGCATTTCCCTGAGGGCGGCAACTTCTGCGGCGTGCGCGAAAAATGATTCTTTTTGCCCGCCATACCTTAGCGCACTTTCACTCCCGAGGTCTTTTTCCCAGCGCGAAATTTCAGCCTCCAGTTCATGCGCAGGTTTCGGGAGCACTTCAAGCCGCAGCTTTGTTAGAGTGTATGGCAGCCGGAGAAGTGCAATGCGATTGCCTTGCCCTAATTCATTGTTCAAAGGGTAGGCGCGCTCCGCAACTTGCATCAGCCTATTTAACAGCTCTGCATTCGCCGCGATTTTGGAGTGGGATTGTTCCGGGACTTTTTCTGAGATGATGCTCGCCCAGAAATGCGGGTAATTCACATTGTGCGCGGCGAGATTCTTTGCAAGCCTTGTTGCCCTCTCTGAAAAAGCCGGCGAGCCATTCGCTATTGCCTTCTGCGAATGCACCTCGGCCTGGAGCGAAAACACCCTGCGTTCAGCCGCAGCGGAAGCGGCATTAAGCTTGTGCTCACCGTATTTTGCAGCCCTGCAATTGAGGCAATTGTGCCAAGCGCAGCTGAAACCCCGATAACCGGAAGCCAGCCCTTCACCCTGTCCCTAAATCTTTTCAGCATGGTCATTTTTCCTTCAGCCGCTGCAGAAAATTCAAAATGCGCTCCCGCTCTTCTTTTGGCTTTTTGTCAAATTCCAGTTTATAGTTGTGCATTTCAATAAGGGCGTCAAGTGCGGCCTCGTGAGCCTGAGTAATGCCGCGGTTTGTTCCGTGAAGCAGAATCTTTTCTTTCAAGAGGCCTTTTCGGTCAGTTCTGATTTGCCGCCAGGTGTCTGCGGATTTTGAAACAAGCACATCAGACCGCAACCTTGAAATGGTAGATGTGAGCCGGCTTAGCACAGTGCATTCATCATAGCCTGACTTTCCATCAAGAGGATACGCACGTTCCGCAACGCCCATAATTTCATTCATGGCTTTTACATCAAGCGCTGCAGGAGCATAAGATTTCTCCGGAATCCTGCGGTATAGAATATCAACCCACGCATTTGGATATTTCACCTTGAGGCGCACAAGGTCGGATGCAATTCTTGAAGGATACGAATTTGTAACTCCGCGCCTTATGTCAAGAATGTCCTGAAAATATAACTCGGCCTCTTTAGCCATATTTGCAGAATGCACGGCATTGGAATTCCGCTCAAGCCTGCTTATTTCAATTATCTGCCTAGACAAAGGGATGCCGCCTGAGAGAATCGCTGCGGCAAGCGCAAACCGCGCAAGGCGCGGCTTGACAATCCTATTGCGAATTACCGGCAGGCGTGGCTTCATGAAATAAGAAAGCACCAGGCGGTATTTATCACTTTTGGAAATGCCAAAAAAAGAAGAAGTGCCCCGGCCGGTTTCTAAACCCCAACCCTTTCGCCGGTTGGGAGCGACTGCCCCGTCCCTGACGGGGCTTGGCTCGCAAAGCTCGCAAACACTATGAGGCATCGAAGATGCCTCAATATTCTCTTTCTTTTACGTAACAACGCAATCTTACAGATTGCGGTGCCCTGCAAAGCATGGCTTTGCGTGGGAGGCTTTTCTTTCTCTTGACAAGAGAAAGAAAAGGGTTTTGCCCCGGCCGGGATTTGAACCCGGGTTCTCGGCTTGAAAGGCCGGTGTCCTTGGCCGGGCTAGACGATCGGGGCTCGGCTTTTTTCTTTTCATTAACACGAGAAAAATCTCGGGCGAAAAAGAAAAGTGTTATGCCAAAAGGCCGTTTTAATGGGCTTAATTTGGCTTAACTAAGGAGAATCGCCCCATTTCATTTATAATAGTTTCAGTGATGAAATCATGCTATAATTCGGCTTTATTTCTAAAAACACGGTGTTTCTAAAATGGGTGCTCTAAGTCCGGTTGCAGCAAGAAGAATATTCACAGGCGTGTGGATATGCATGCACTGCAATGCCAAATTAAGGTCCGGAAGCGGCAAGCCAGCGCACTGCAGAAAATGCGGAAGCGCAAAGCTAAGGCAGCGAAAGAAGGGCAAGAAGAAGAGCTCATAAAAGTAGTTAACTTTTTCCTGAAAACAATTTGGTAAATGCGTTTTTATCTTCAAGGTATTGTTTAAGTGTCATCTTGTCCATTTTCCCTTTCCTTTGCACTTCGCTAAGCAATGATACAAATTCAACAAAATCCGGCCTTGCGCTAGTAAGCACATCTATTGTCTGCGCAGTCCTTTGACTATTCTTTAAGCTAGCCCTATAATCTCTTTGCAAGTAACTTAATTTTCTATAAACCAATCGCAGCCGTCTCGGGGCAGGCATGCCTGACATTTTCTTTGACGGCATGGAAACCTTAACGTTAGTAGAACTTTCTAACACCCATACTCCATTTGTAGATTGAATAAATTTTTCTCCCCGCATAAATGCGGCAAGTGATTGTTTATCTTTTTTTAAATTCCGCAGTATATACTCAACAAAATCCGCTTTGCTTGA
>DATDXA010000019.1:0-6936 GCA_035289485.1 archaeon
TACCGTGCCGACCTTTTTGCGCGTATCAATTAGCTGCTGGCGTGCCGGGTTATAAGTCGTAATTCCTGCGGATAGCTGGCCGCGGTTTTGCATCTGAAGAAGCATTTGGTAGAGGTAAAAGGCCGCTCCGCCATGAGGGTACTTGTCAAGCGGCTTTGGCAATGAGACTGCGGCAACTGCGCACTCTTCCTTTATCTCACCAGCCATAAATCATTAGGAGGCGGGAGGGAATTTAAAGGTTTCTTCACCAATTCTCTTGTGCCCCAGATGCATTGCATCGAGATAGCCTTTTCCGATGAAAAGCTCGATTCTGCCGGCACTGGCGCGAAAAACGACATTATAGAAGACCTTGGCATCCTCGGCATTGAAAAGGTGCGCTTTAGCGAACTTTACTACCTCGAATTCCCGCTTGAAACCTCAAAAGCGCGGGAGATTGCGCAAAATGTGTTTCTTGACCCGATTGTGCAGAAATTTTCGGTTGATGGCGAGCTTTTTGCCGATTACAACTTCTGCATTGAAGTGCGATTCCACCCAGATGTTACGGATAATCTTGGAATGACGGCTGAGGAAGCAATTGAAGATTACACGCGCGAAAAACCGCAGGGACATGTGCACAGCGCGAGAAGATATTACATCACAGGAAACATTACGCGCGAAGATGCGCAAACAATCGCCTCAAAGCTGCTTGCAAATGAGGTAATTGAAACTTACAAAATCATCACTCCACCGCAGGGAGCGAAGGGTGATTTGAATGAGTGAGCGCGGCGATGAGGTGAAACTCTCAGGGCTCGGAGAAAAGGAACTGCTCGCGCTCAGCAAAAAAATGCTGCTCTCACTTGACGCGAATGAAATGCGCGAGGTGCAAAAGCACTACAAAAAACTTGGGCGCGAGCCGCGGCAGATAGAGATTGAAACAATCGCGCAGACATGGAGCGAGCACTGCAAGCACAAGACATTCCGCGCGGAAATTGATTACACAAAAAATGGCAAGAAAAAGAAAATCGAGGGGCTTTTTTCAACATTTATCCGCGCGCCCACTTTAAAATCCAAAAAGAAATGGCTTGTATCCGTGTTCTCAGATAATGCAGGAATCATCAGGTTCAATAAGGATTACAACATCGCAATGAAGTGCGAAACGCACAACCACCCATCCGCGCTCGACCCATATGGCGGCGCGAACACAGGGCTTGGAGGAGTGATTCGCGACGTGCTCGGTGCGGGCCTTGGGGCGACACCATTTGCGTGCACTGATGTGTTCTGCTTTGCACCGCCGGATTTCCCAAAAGATAAGGTTCCGCAGGGAGTGCTGCACCCAAAGAGGATATTCAAGGGAGTGCGCTCT
Organism: archaeon; assembly: GCA_035289485.1. Lineage (GTDB taxonomy): Archaea > Iainarchaeota > Iainarchaeia > Iainarchaeales > Iainarchaeaceae > UBA10205. Next base: position 1,343 of record DATDXA010000019.1, read on the forward strand.
GGTGTGATGGATTATGGGAACCGTATTGGGATCCCAACTGTGAACGGAGCTATTCTTTTTGATGAGCGCTACCTTGGCAACCCGCTCGTGTACTGCGGAACCGCCGGGCTCATTGCAAAGGGTCTGGAAAAGAAGGAGGCAAAGCCGGGGGATTTGATAGTTGTTGTTGGCGGGCGCACCGGGCGAGATGGGATACACGGCGCGACCTTTTCTTCAGCCGGGCTTGATGAGGCATCAACTTCTAGCGCGGTACAGATAGGAAACCCGATTGAGGAGAAGAAAATGATGGATGCGCTTCTCAAAGCGCGCGATTTGGGGCTTTACAATTCAATTACAGATTGTGGCGCCGGCGGTTTCTCATCCGCTGTGGGAGAAATGGGCGCTGAAATCGGCGCGCGCGTGGACCTTGAAAAGGCGCCGCTCAAATACAAGGGGCTGCGGCCTTGGGAAATATGGCTTAGCGAAGCGCAAGAGCGCATGATTGTTGCGGTGCCAGAAAAGAAATTTGCAAAACTTAAGGAAATCTGCGAAATCGAAGGAACAGAGGCAACAGTAATCGGGGAATTCACGAGCACGAAAAAACTTGAGCTGTTTTACAATAGCGAACTTGTAGGGGAGCTGCAAATGAAGTTTTTGCACGAGGGCGTGCCTACCAAAAAATTGAAAGCGCAGTGGAACAGCAGCGCGGGAAAGGAAATTTCATGCGCGCAGCCGGATGATTACAATCAAACACTTAAGCAATTGCTTTCGATGCCAAATATCGCAAGCAAGGAAAAAACCGTGCGCAAATACGACCACGAGGTGAAGGGCGGCACGGTCGGAAAGCCCTTTGTCGGGGTTGAAAACGACGGGCCTGCGGACGCCGCAATAGTTAGGCCGCTTCTTGATGATTGGGCGGGAGTTGTCATTGCAAACGGGATAAACCCCATGTATTCTGATTTGGATGCCTACGCGATGGCGTGCTCCGCAATTGATGAGGCGCTGCGCAACGCGGTTGCCGCGGGCGCGGACTTTTCGCGAATAGCGCTTCTTGATAATTTCAGCTGGGGAAACCCGAAAAACCCAAAAACGCTTGGCTCGATGGTTGCGGCGTGCGAGGCGTGCAGCGATTCTGCAAAAGCGCTTGATGTTCCGTTCATTTCAGGAAAAGACAGCCTCTACAATGAATACTGCTCAAAAGATGTGTGCACGGCGATTCCAGGAACGCTTCTCATTTCCTCAATAGGAATTATGGATGATACACGCAAAAAAGTTTCAATGCCATTCAAACGCGCGGGGAATTTGGTTTATGTGATAGGGGAAACGCATTCAGAACTTGGCGGGAGCCACTATGCCAAACTTGTGGGTTCTGCCGGAGGAAAGGTTGCGAAAGTGAATTTTAAAAAAGCGAAAAAGATTTTCAGCTCACTTAGCACTCTCATTGCAAAGCAAAAGAGCGAAGAAAAAATCGTGGCTGCATGCCACGACTGCAGTGAAGGCGGAATCGGCGTTGCGCTCTCCGAGATGTGCTTTGCAGGAATGCTCGGTGCGGAAGTTGATTTGAAGTTCGTTCCACTCGGGGAAAAAGTTTCGCGCGATGATTTCATTCTCTTCGCGGAATCAAACACGCGCTTTATTGTAGAAGTTGAGAAATCTCGCAGCAAGGAATTCGAAAAGGCGATGAAAGGAACTGCATTTGCACAAATAGGGAAGGTCACAGATGGCAATAATCTGATTGTGAACGGCCTTAAGGGCGGCAAAATAATTGATGAAAAAATTGGTGCGCTTAAATCGGCGTGGAAGGGGACGCTGTGGTGGTAGTGATTTTGATATGGCACTAAAAGCGATTGCACTAAGGGCTGCGGGAACGAACTGCGATTATGAGCTGCGCGAAGGAATGCGCAAAGCAGGGTTTGCAGTTGATGATGTGCATGTAAATGAGCTGATTTCGGGCGCGAAAAGGCTCTCGGATTACCAATTCCTTGGAATTCCCGGAGGATTCAGCGCGGGGGACTATCTTGGCTCTGGAAAAGTGTACGCAAATAAACTTCTCTTCAAGCTTGGAGATGAAATACCGCAGTTTATCGAGGGCGGAAACATTGTAATCGGCGTGTGCAACGGCTTTCAGGTGCTTGTGAAGGCGGGAATACTGCCCGGCTTTTCTGGAAATTACCGTGAGCAGAGCACAACGCTTACAAATAATCCAAAAGGATTCCAGTGCAGCTGGGTAAAGCTGCGCAAGCAGGAATCCAAGTGCGTTTTCACTTCAGATGGGCTTGAGGAATTGAATGTTCCGATTGCGCACGGGGAAGGGCAGTTTGTTGTGAAGGATAAAGCGGTGCTTGAAAAGCTCTATGAGAACAAGCAGGCCGTGTTCAAATACGTTGAGAACCCCAACGCATCAACTGATTCGATTGCGGGAATCTGCGATGAAACAGGGCGCGTATTCGGGCTGATGCCGCACCCTGAGAGGAACCTTTTCGGAATCAATGCGCCGAACTCGGAGTATGGGAAGGTGCAAGAAGAGGGAGATGGGATGCAGGTGTTCCGGAACGCGTACAATTATTTGAAAAAGTAAGGTGTATACAAAAATGGAAATCTCCAAAGGAATCGAAATCATCGACCTCGCATTATGGATTAGGGATGAGCGGGTGCTTGCAATAGCAGACCTCGGCATCGGGGCGGAGAAGGCGGCAGGCTCCGGCTTTGTCCCGCGCCTCAATTACACAGAAATCACATCAAGGCTTGAGGAAAAAATCTTCCGCAACCTCGAGGAAAGCCCGGAATTGATTATCATAAATGGCGCAATCAAGCGTGAATCCGGAGCCAGTTCAACGCAGGAAAACCAGGAAGCGGCCGCAATAATTGAATTCCTCAAAAGGAAATGCCCAAGGATTGTGCTTGTGAAGGGAAGCAACGACGCCGTGCTCAAATCAGTTGCGGATAAGCAGAACATACTTTTTGAGGATTATCATTTGCTTGATTCTGATGTTCTTTTCATCCACGGCGATAAGGAGCCGGAAGAGGCGCTTGTGAAAAAAGCCAAAACGATTATCATAGGCCAGCAGAACCCGAGCATGAGCGCAAAAGATGGAGACAAGGAGGGCTGCAAGTGCTTTATGCGCGGCAAGTACAAAAAGAAGGAATTGATAGTTATGCCGTCCATGAACTCGGTGACAACAGGAAATGATTTGCTTGGCGGCGAAGTGCTAAGCCCACTCATAAAGGAAATCGGGAAATTCGAGGTTTTTGCGGTAAAGGATAAGATTCAGTACTTAGGAGAAATTGGGGACCTTTGAAGGAATCACAATGGGGCTGATTGGAAAAATTTCATCCGATATCGCGGCAGTGAGAAAAAACGACCCTGCCGCAAAAGGAACGCTTGATGTGCTAATCAACCACATGCCATTGCACGCAATTGCGGTGTATAGAATTGTGCACCCGTTTTACAATGCGGGTTTTCATGTATTGCCAAGGTTCCTCTCGAATCTTGCAAAGTTCTGGAGCGGCGCGGAGATGCACCCGGGCGCGCAAATAGGGGGTGGATTTTTCATCGACCACGGAACAGGGGTTGTCATTGGCGAAACCGCGGAAATCGGAAATGACTGCGTGATATTTCACAATGTAACGCTTGGAGGAACAGGAAAACACATTGGAAAGAGGCACCCGACTGTCGGGAACAATGTGCTTATTGGCACAGGGGCGACCATACTCGGCCCTCTGAATATCGGCAATAATGTGAAAATCGGCGCAGAAACTTTCATTATGATGAAGGACGTGCCCGCAGGCGCAACAGTTGTGGGAGTGCCTGGAAGGATTGTCAAGCTCAATGGAAAAAAAGTCAATTTGTCTCTTAAGCCCACCAAATTCAGGGAAAAATAGGGTCAGGGCGATGCGAGCGCTGCCAAAATGCGCTTTTTGAACTCCTTCAAATCGCGCTTGCGAATCCTTCCGGCGCTTGCAGGTATATGCCCTCCTGCGCCCGCGCCTTTCATTCCAAGCACCGCACTTTCAAGAAGGTCGTTTGTTTTAACCTTAAAATCCTGCCGCCTTGCAGAAAAATTTAGCCATCCATCGCCCTTGTCCTGTACAACCATCACTGTTTTATCAGGGAAGAATTCATTGCTCACTTTATTTATGAGCACCGATTTGATATTTGGCTTTGCCTTGAACTCGAACCAAACAAGGTCCTGCGTTGGGTAGACAACGCGCTTTTTCTTGAACTCCTTCATGTATTTCTCGGTGAGTGAATTTAATTTTGAAACATATTCAGCGAATTCGGAATTTATTATTTCACCCGGCGAATTGGCGCCTGCAACAAAAAGCATGAGCTTTTGCAATTTCACGGGCGCGAGTGTTTCAACAGCGGAAATCACTTCCGCAACTTTCCACAATTCCTCAATGCTTGTTCCGTGCTCTGAAGCTGATTGCTCTACAAAATCCTTCCACTGCAAGAGCTGGTTATCCCCCATAAGGCCAACGCAGGCAAGCCATGACCATTTCTGGACATCACAATGGCGCGAGAAAAGGTCGAATGCGAATTTTGCCGCGGGGTATTTGCTCGGCTCGATTTCTGAAACCGACTGCGGCTTTACAACAAGCGCCTTTTTGGACTTGAGTGCATAATCCTTGTGGTGGTCGATTACAAGAATTCTTGAGACGATTTTTTCAGCTGCCTGTACCGAATCCGGACTCTGGTCAAATGCGGAGTCAACAACGATAAGCACATTTATTTTTTTCTTCTTGAGCGCTGCAAGGCTCTCCTTTAGAAGCTGCGTGGTTTTGTATGGCTGCGTGATTATCAAATCAGGAGCGCTGCCGCGCATGAGCTTTATCGCATTATAACAAATCGCGCCACTCGAAATGCCGTCCGCATCAAGGTCGTGCACGAGCGCCACTTTGTCGTTTTGTGAAATGGATTTCACAAATGAATCGAACTTTTCTAGTAACGGCCCTTGAAGCATCTAGAATTAGAATGCAGGAAGGGTTTAAAATTCTCTCAGCAGGGCCCTGACAATAGCTGAATTGAATCCGCACCGGCATTCCCCTCCCTGCTTGCAAAACTACTTATTCTCCCGCGCTGGAAATTACTTTCCAAACGGAATGTTTCCGCGCAAAAAAAAGCAAACCACAGGGCAAAACACTGCAAAGGACTTGAACAGATGAAACTAGGAAAAAATGAAAAAACAGGATTGCCATGCAAGGCGGGGGTTGGTAGGGATGAAACTTACACTTTCAAAAATGACCAAGCGGTCAAAACAAGCAGGAAAAAATACTGGTAGCAGGGTTACATACACCCTAAGGCTAGGGCTTGGGATTACGCGCCGCACATCAAGGCGATTGCTCAGATGGCTTACAGGGTATTTGTAGTATAAACCCAGCTTTTCCTAAAACGCCACCAACAAGGCGCAGATTTTCCTAAAAATGCCTTCAGAAAGCTTAAATAAGCGGAAAAGAGATTATAGGGGCATGCAGAGGGCAATCCCGTATGTAATTTCGGCACTTGTTGTTGGAATATTCTCATGGTACTACCTCATTGTGCGCGGCCACCCGCTCAATTTCACTTGGGCCAATGCGATTGTTGCATTCTCCGCCGTGATAATTCTCGGGCTTGC
>DATDXA010000020.1:0-24991 GCA_035289485.1 archaeon
ATTGCAATAATTTTTGGGAAATCCTCAAATTTGCACCCGATATCGCGAAGCCTTGTTGGCGCGCCAACTGAGTTTAGGAACTCGGTGATTTTTTCCCTTCCCTGCTGGATTGTTTTTGCGCCAAGCATTTCACAAATTTCAAGGCACCTCTTTTCGTTCTTCTCCGCATAAAACTTGAGAAACCACGAAAGCGTAATTCCAACCGCAAAGCCATGCACCAAACCGAAATATTTTGTTAGAGGATAGGAAAGAGTGTGGCAGGCGGTGGTTCCGGTGTTGCTAAAAGATTGCGCTGCACGAAGAGAAGCAAGGCTCATGTTCTGCCTCACCTGCTTATCCTTATCCTTTACCGCCTTGAAAAGGGAATGATAGGAAAGCCCTATAGATTCCGCGGCAAACTTTCTTGTTTCATCAGTTGCCGTTTTTGCCCAGTAAGATTCAACAGCTTGGCAGAAAGCATCAACTCCAGTTGCTGCGGTAACATCTGAAGGCATAGAATAGGTGAGCTCCGGGTCAACAATTGCAACTTTTGCGTAAAATTTTTTGCTCTCCATGGTTTTTTTCTCCCCCTTGCGCGTTGTAAGAACTGAGTAGCTTGTGGCCTCGCTGCCTGAACCTGAAGTTGTGGGAATCGCAAAGAAAGGAACCTGTTCTTTAACCGTGATTTTTTTGTAAAAAGTTTCGCAGCTTTTTTTGTAATTTTTCATGCACGAGACAACTTTTGCGGAGTCAAGAACCGAGCCGCCGCCTATTCCAACAACCGCATCACAGCCGCGCAAATTTAGTATTTTTGCGGCGGCGTCTACGCTTGCAGTGGAAGGGTTTGGCTCAATATCATTGAAAACCTCGAACCCGCCGATTTTCTCCTCAATGTCGCGGTACTTGAATGAATCAAGGAAATGATGGCCGCACATTATGAGCGGCTTTTTTACACCAGCGGCTTCGAGCTCGGAGAAGAGCTGCTGAAAGGTTTTCTCGCCGAAAATTATTTTTGTTGGCAAAAAGTATTTTTTCACAAAAGCCGCCTCATGACCACGCACCAAGGGTTGATTGCTTTGATTTCTCATTTGTTTTTGCAGAAAGCCTATCAAGCGATTTTTTCACGCGCTCAGCGGAAAAATCGTGCTTGCCACTGAGAAAATCGAGGATTTTATCATTCTGCGGCTGCGAAAACTGCAGCGAATATTCAGTTGTGTGCTGCGGGTTCATGAAAAGGGACTCGGTTTGCTGCCAGTCGAATTCCGGAGCGAAGCCGGTTTCTGCTATTATTTTTTCGAATGAATCGTGCTTCTTTACAAGCTTTAGCGCGGTTTTCACGCCAATATCAGGAAACTTCTCATTAAAATCGGTTCCTATCAGAATCCCGATCCAAATCAGCTTCTCTCGGGTGAGGCCATTTTCAGAGAGCACCTTTTCAAGAAGGATTTTTTCTGGCGAGACATCGGCATAAATGTTTTTCCCTGGAATCTTGCGCTTTCCTGAAACTCCAATGTTGCGGTAGAGAACAGGCGTTCCAAAAAGGATGGCATCATAATCCTGGCTCACGCACCCGTCTAGTTTACCAGCTTTTACCATTTCAACAACCTGCGCTTCCCCCTCACTTGGAGCCTGCACAACCGGAAAACCCATTAAGGAAACAAGCTGCTTTGCATCAGAAATCATTTTTTCATCAAGCTTTAGGGCGCGAGAGCCGAACTTTTTCGCATCCTCCAAATTCCCTTCCGCAAGCGCCTTTGCGTGCTTTTCTATTGCATCGGTGCGGATTTCATGGCGCTTTTTCAGGGTCGCGCTTTTCAGAGCTGATGGCTTGCCATCGAAAACAAAAACCGGGCGCACGCCCTTTTCTACAAGGCTAATGGAGCGGTAAAAAAGCCCGGCGAGATGAGAAGTAACATTCCCGTGCGAATCCTTTAGAGGGGTTCCATCCTCGCCTCGGATGCTTGAAAGAAATTGGTAAATGATGTTGTATGAATCAAAGCCAAGTGTGCGGCCGTTTAGCGCATCAAGCGTTATTTGCTGCCGCGGAACTATATCGCCTATAGCTGTACCCATTGCCAACCCACCGCAAATATAGGGAAATTCGCCTTTTTAATGGAAACGGAAATGAGACGGAATGGTTAATATTTGCCTTCGAGGATTTTCTTGGTTTCAAGGCGTAGGCGGCCGATTCCGGCAATCCTTGGACGGTTGGTGCCGGCAATCATGCCGGTGCTGTCCACGAAAACGTATTTCCAGGGTTTTAGGAATTCTACGAGCGGTTGATTTTTTTGCGCTTCTTCACCAAGTGCTTTGCCCAACAGTAAAGTTGCCCTATGGATTGAATCGTTTGAAACTCCATTAGCTATGCGATTTAAAAGAACTGCAGAAATTAACGCACCAGGAACTACTAGACGCGGGTGTGGTTCACCAGTAAGCATATAGACGCCTCCAGTTGAAATACTCAGGCCTAAAGAAGCACTAGTAATTACGGCTAAATTTCGCCGATAGCGATTAGTCACAACATCATTTGTTGCAGCTAAAACACCATTTGAAACAAGCGGATTCAAAAGCCTCGGTTTTTTCCCTGCCGGTTTTGCCATGTGAAATTAACTGATTTGACCAATAAAATACTTGCTTATGGCAGGAAATGTGAGAAATTCCAAGTAGTGTCGCTTGTATGAACCAGCCATACTAAGACACATGTCTCAATTCTTTTCTCAATGTTTTTAACCAGTTTCACACCTATTCAGAAAGGTCACAATGGTCGAAATACAGCCACGCGCAAATGCATTTGCACTGATTTTTAGTGAAGCCGAGTGCCTCAGGCTCGGGCTTGATAAGGGAAAGGAGTACGAACTTACAAAGGCCGGAAATGGAATATGGGTGCTTGTGGAAGGGAACATTGCCGCAGCTAAAAATCAGGCAAGCATGCAGCAGCAGGTTGCAAAGCAGCAAACTCCCGCACAGCCCCCGATGGCAATTGATGAAATGGAGCATAAAATAATCGGGCTTCTTAGAAAAACTACTGCGCGCGATCGGATTGAGGGATGGTTTGAAAAAAAACTGACTGAAGAGGAAAAGAAAAAATTTGGTGAAATGCTCACGCAAGGAAAGGTTGTGCGCTACAAATCAAGCGAAGCTTACAGGAAATCTCTTTACACTCTCCCTGCAAAAAGCGCTGTGCAGGAAAAAGTTGAGAAAAAGTTTGAGAATAAGGAAAAGCCAATTGAGGAGTTTTCACTTGAGCAGGACGGGTTTCTCGTGGTGAAAAACGAGATGCGCGCAAAGGCCCTTAGCAATGAACTTGCAGAAAGGATAAAGAGCGGCGAAATAAGGGGAATCCGCTCGTTCTCAGGAGAATTTTTCATAATCAGCAGCGACCTTCTGATAAGCTCGCAGGAAAAGGCGCTTGCTGCGCTGCGCGCAATGAAATCTGGCGGAGAACTTTCCGCGCTTTGCGAAAAAACCGGCTTCACGCCAACACTTGTCCGGATTGCAATGGAATTTCTCAAAGAAGAGGGACAGATAATTGAAAAAAGGAAAGGAATCTACCAATATATAGAGTGAAAATATGAAAATAATGATACCGATACTTTCAGAATCCGAGAACGATGACGCGTTCCTTGAAAAGGCACTCTCGGGGGCGCAGGAAGTGATATTGCTCCTTGTGGTGGATGCAAACCCCAAAGAAAAGTTCGGGTTCACGACCTCATTTATCTCCAAGGCGCGCGCTGTAATGGAGGAGATGAAAAAAGCGGTTGGAAAAAAGCGCAAGACCGCCGAGGATGTTATTGAATGGGGCGATACGCAGAGCAAAATACTCAACATGGCACTTTTGCGAAAAGTTGACAAGGTATTTTTGAAAAAGCAGGACAACCAATACTTCAAAAACCTCCTGAAGAAGCTTGAGGACGAAAAAATCAATGTAGAGGCGATTTGAATGGAAGAGGCGCCTGCAAAGATAACCTACGAACAGTTCTCCAAATTAGAAATAAGGATTGCAAAAATACTTCACGCCGAGAAAGTTGAAGGCTCTGATAAGCTCCTGCGCCTTGAAATTGATTTGGGAACTGAAAAAAGGCAGCTTGTTGCTGGGCTCGCCCAGCAATACACGCCCGAAGAAATAATAGGAAAGCAAATACCAGTGATTGCAAACCTTGAGATGCGCAAAATCCGCGGAATTGAAAGCAACGGGATGATACTTGCGGCGGATGATAATGGAAAACCCGTGATTTTGCAGCCGCAAAGGGAAGTTCCAAACGGAGCAAAAGTTTTTTGAATACGAAAAATTATAACTAAAAAAGGATTGAAAAAATGGCAAACTTATTTTCCCGCGAAACGCTTTTCCTGCTTGTGGTTTTCATAGTTGGAGAAGTCATGGGCAATCTGCTTGGGTTTCACCAAAGCCTTGCAGAATACGACACATTTATGCACTTTGTTGGTGGGGCGCTTGTGGCTTCACTGCTCGCTACTTATTTAATGGAAAAGCTGAAAGGATTCTCTTACACAGTAAATGTTTTCTTCACGCTCGGGATTGGCGGCATTTGGGAAGTTTTCGAATTCCTCGGAGACAAATTCCTCGGATTTACTTTGCAGCCAAGCGCGGAAGATACGATGATTGACCTGATTGTTGTGTTCTCTGCGGCGGTTGTGATAAATGTCATTTATTGGATTAAGTACCGCGACAAACCGATAAGCTGAGTTAACTCTATCTGCGCAGTTTACTAAGTTTTATAGTAAAATCTATTTGTTTTCTATCCGGCCCTTTTTTTCTATCTGTTAAGCTTTTGTTTAATCGTACAATTCGTCTCCCAAATGTATCTTCCGGCAACGGAGTTTTATAATTCTGGATAGAATGTTCAACCAAATGAATCAGATGCCTCACAGGCAACCCATGGTTTAGAAGCTGAGCAGCCCATCTTCGCGTCATAGCCCGCTTTAATCTTTTGTGAGCATCTTGTCTTTGTTCTAAAAGAGAAAGTTTTTCATATTCTGGAGAATTTAAAGCGGCTTTCCATTTAGAGCTTTCTGATTCTACATTTGCACTCTCAAGTTTCAAATTTGGAAGATTTGCTTTCCCGGAACTAATTCGATTCAATTCAGCCAATATTTCAGTTAATATTTCTTTAGTAGGGATACTCATGTTTACTCCTACCCGTAAACAACCTTCTCCGCGCGCTTCAAATTCTCCTTCACGCTTTGCTGGTGCTCTTTTAGCAGCGGCACTAGAAAATCGATTGCAAACTTTTTCAGTTCGGATGCCAGCATCTTTCCGGAAGAGAACTCTTCGCTAACTTTTTCAAGTTCTTTTGTATTAGGATAGTGGAACTTGAGCATTTCAAAAACCAAATCTATTTCCAAATTACCGCCCCTTGCGCGGTGCTCTTCAACAGTTGGCTGGCCGCCTGAGAAAGCGCGGTTGATTTTCTTTTCGGCATCCTTCAGAGGGTCGCTTAGAAATATCGCGGTTTCGGGGTGAGATGCGCTCATCTTTGAGCCCGGCTGCAAACCGCTCTGGTGGCGGAAATAAATGAACGAAGGAACCTCCATTTTGTAAGGCAGGCGCTTTGCAATATCGCGCGTGAGGCGTGCGTGCGGATCCTGATCTAAACCTATTCCAGTAATGGATGGCATCGGGCCTTCGAATTCTTGGAGCTGTGGGTGCAAAATATCCCCATATTGCAAAAAATTTGCGGCAACCTTTCCCAAATCAACGTGGCCATACACGGCTTCGAAAGTGTTCTTGGTAATTTTCTTGCTCAGTTCGAATGAAAATTCGTAGTAACGCGTTTCCTTGCGCGACTGGACATAAATGTCATCTTCCTCAAGGCCAAGCGCGAGCAAATCCGCAACATTTGCAACGGCCCACTTCTTTGCGGTGGCAAGGTTTGGGATTTTTTCATCTGGCCGGCTCAAAAATGCGTCAAGGTCCGAAACCGCGAAATAATTGCGCGCACCTTTTGATTTGAAAAATTTGAATAGGTCAATGTCGACCTTGTGCCCCAAATGGTATGGGCCTGAAGCTGCGATGCCGGTAATATTTACAAACGGCTTTTTTGATTCAATCCTTTTTGCGACCTTGTCAAAATCACGGTGCGCGATTACCACTCCACGCTCGAATAGGAAATGCCCTAATTTGCTGCCGCTCTCCTTTGGAAATGGCTGCAGGCCAAATTCCTTGAAAACGTGCTCATAGTCCTTTACCGCAAAAGAACCCCATGGGTCGATTTTATCCATTTTGTACACCAGCGTAAATAGGCTGAAATGGATGATTTTATAACCTTTCAAGCATATAAAACTAACATGTCAATTCTAGTCGATGACAAGGTTTTCCTAAAGGACAAGAGGCTAGGAGATACCCTGCGCCAGCGCGGCTTTGGGGAACAGAAAGGCAACGAACTCGTGCTTGATTTGTTCGAGGCGCTCTACCTCTTTGAAAAGGAGAAAACCCACATAGAGGATGCCAAAACCTCAAAAGCGGTAACCGAAGAGGAACTAGTCAAGTACTCTGCGAAAAAAATCAAAAACTTCTATTCCAAATACCAAGTGTTCAAGGATTTGCGCGACCGCGGGTTTGTTGTAAAAACTGGCTTCAAATTCGGGTTTGATTTTCGCGTGTACCCTCGCGGGAAAAAGCCCGGCGAAGCGCACTCGCAGTGGTGCATAAACGTAACTTCACAGGATGATAAGTACAATTTTATTGAAATGTCACGCATGGTGCGGCTTGCTGGGAATTTGAAGACCAAGCTTCTGAATGCAGTAGTGGATTCTGAAAACGAAATCAATTACTACGAAGTTGTAAGGGTTACGCCCTGAACGCAAATGCGCTAAAAAGGTCATTTCCTTGAAAGATGCCAAGCTTCAATCAATCCTCAAAGGCTGCCGCCTAAATGACCGCATATTCTCATCTCTTCTAAAAAAACTGCGGCGCGGCGAATTTGAAACGGAGCGTGATATCTCTCGCTTCATCAAAAAGGAAATTTTCAAAGCGCGCGGAGCCCTTGCGTTCCCGCCCATTGTTGCAATTGGGAAGAACGCGGTAGATTGGCACCACAAGCCCACTAATTCCAAATTGCGAAACGGGGGTTTTTGCGTAATTGATTTCGGCTCACGGTTCAAAAGATACTGCTCAGACATGACCCGCACAGTTTATTTTGGGAAAGCAAACTCCGCGGAGAAGAAGATTTATGCAAAAGTGCGCAGGGCAAATGAAATATGCATCACCAAAGTGCGCGCGGGAAAGGACGGGCATGAAATCTACATGCTTGCACGAAAAATCCTCGGGAGCCACGCAAAATATTTCGGGCACGGGCTTGGTCACGGCCTGAAGAAAATAATCCACGCAAAGCCGCGCCTTAGCAAGAAGCCAAACCAGATTCTGCGCGAAGGAGACATTATAACAATCGAACCGGGAGTTTACATCCCGAAAAAACTTGGAATAAGGATTGAGGATGATGTGCTTGTGGCAAAGAAAGGATACAGGCTGCTTTCGCGGAGCACGAAAAAGGTGGTTGAGATAAATGCTAAACAAATTTTCTGAAATGCAAACGCTTATTCCGCTGTACTCTTTTATGAAAACTGGCGAAATAATTTACAAATTGCCTCTTTTCTTTTAGATATTTCTTCAAACGCGAATATTCAGACTCCAGAGTAGGAAATTCCTGAAGATTTGCATTGCGATGCATCAGTTGAAAATCATGCACACTGGTTGTTGCGCCATAATTTATTCTTGCACCTGGATATTTTTCCTTCAAGTATTTGAACAACCTTGCTTCAATTATTGCAGCAATACCCTTACCGCGAAGCCCAATTACGCTTTTTTGAAAAACTTCATCACCTTTTAAGTCACCCAGTGGAAAAAATTTAAGATAAGAAAAAAGTAACATTGGTTTAGCCAGGGCATGATGTTTCAGCAAAGTTCCTGAGCCAATATTTACAAATCCTTCTTTTTTTATTTTATTAACTATTGGTAAAGCGCCCGAACTTTCCATAAAACTCCTAAATTCCAGAGAGGTTACCGGAAATCCGGCATTAGCCTTTCCAAAAGAAGTTATATTAACTTTAAAAGTCAGAGATGTCGACTTTGAATCCGAAATGACAAGATTGATAATATAAGGCGGGTTAACATGAGACATATAGTGAGTAAGGCGCACCCAGATAAATAAATGTAATCATTACATAAATATTGGAAAAAATAGTTCATGATTTGAAGGAACACTTTTTCCTTCAAACCACAAATGAAAATTGAAACTTAGAAATCAACGCCTCTTACTGTCTTTCTGCCGTTTGCCTTCGCCCTTGCGGCGGCCTTCTTGATGTTCCATGCGACAACTTCGCTCAAAGCGTCAACTGCGTCTCCGGCAGTATTGCAGCCTTCCTTCTTTATTGCTTCCTTAACTTTTGAACCAACTACCAATGTTTCTGCCATTTTGAAACCTCCATATTGTTTCCATTAGGAAAACTGATTAAATCACGGAAAAAAGGTTTAAAAACTAATGTGCGCAAAAACGCGTTTTACAGCCGATTTGGGGCATTCCTTGGCACCCTGAATAAATATCTGCCTGTGTGTTAAGTTTGGCAAAATAAGAAAATTACCTGTCAGTTATTGCGCCATCGGTTGCCGAAGAAACTGTTTTTGCATACTTTCGGAGCACACCGATGTATTTGAGCGGCGGCGCTTTCCACTGCGCAAGCCTCTTTTTGATTTCAGAATCCGGCAAATCCACTGAGAGCTGCTGCTTTTCCGCATCGATTGTAATCATATCGCCCTCTTTTAGAGCAGCAATCGGGCCGCCAACCTGCGCTTCAGGGCAGACATGGCCGACAACAAGCCCGTGCGTTCCTCCGGAGAATCTTCCATCTGTGATTAAACCTACGGAGTCATGAAAGCCAGCACCCATCAGTGCGGAAGTGGGAGCGAGCATCTCGCGCATGCCAGGGCCTCCCTGTGGGCCCTCGTAGCGAATCACAAGCACATCCCCTGCAGCGATTTTTTTTCCAAGGATTGCATCAAGGCACTGCTCTTCCGATTCGAAAATCTTGGCTGGGCCAGTAATCGAAGTGCGCTTAAGGCCTGAAACTTTTGCAACAGAGCCTTCTGGCGCCAAGTTGCCGCGCAGAATCACAAGATGCCCGCTCTTTCGCAGCGGATTTTTCAAATCAGCAATTATTTTCTGGGTGGAATCAAGCTTTGGCGCGGATTTCAAATTTTCCGCCATTGTTTTTCCTGTAACCGTGATGCAATCTCCATGGAGCAGCCCGGCTTCAAAGAGCAGGCGAAGAACCGCAGCAGAGCCGCCCACTTTATCCAAATCCTCCATCACATATTTTCCAGAAGGCTTTAGGTCGGCCAGAAGAGGAACCCTCTTTCCCACGCGGTCGAAATCATCCAAAGTGAGCGGGACACCAACGGTTTTTGCAATAGCAATCAAATGCAGAACCGCATTTGTTGAGCCGCCAAGAGCCATCACCGCAGTGATTGCATTCTCGAATGCTTTTTTTGTCATGATGTCTTTTGGGCGGATGTTTTTTTTCGCCAAATCCAAAATGGCGGCGCCCGCTTCCTGAACATCCTTTTTTTTCTCATCGCTCTCAGCCGGATTTGAAGCGGAGCCAGGAAGGCTCATTCCAAGAGCCTCAATTGCAGCGGACATTGTATTTGCGGTATACATCCCGCCGCACGAACCGGCTCCGGGGCATGCGGAGCACTCGACTCCGTGCAAATCCTCTTTTGAAATTTTTCCCGCGCTGTACTGGCCAACGGCCTCGAAAATACTCACAATATCAATGTCCTTGCCATTGTAATGCCCGGGTTTTATTGTGCCGCCGTAAACAAAAATCGATGGGATATTGAGGCGCGCCATAGCCATTACGCACCCTGGCATATTTTTATCGCAGCCTCCAATCGCAACAAGGCCATCGAAAGCCTGCGCATTCGAAACAACCTCTATTGAATCCGCAATCACTTCGCGAGAAACAAGAGAATACTTCATCCCCTCTGTACCCATGGAAATGCCATCACTCACTGTGATTGTGCCAAAGGTCTGCGCCTTCCCGCCCGCGCTTTCAATTCCGGTGCGCGCATCCAGGGCAAGCTTGTCTATGTGAGCATTGCAAGGGGTGATATCGCTCCAGAGGCTTGCGATGCCAATAATTGGCTTTTCAAAATCATTATCTGCAAAGCCTACGGCACGGAGCATGGCGCGGTTTGGCGCCCTTCGGTCACCTGAAGTTATGCGCGAACTCCTTTCATTGAGCTTTATTGGCATTTTAACCACAGAATATTGCCCAATAAAAGATTTTTAAGCTGGAACGAAAAAGCGTGAAAATCAGCCTCAGTCCGCCCATCTGCTCCGAAAGACGATAAGAAATATTCGGTTTTGGAGAAGTTGAAAAGAGAAGCTAGTTTTCTTGTTTGAGTATTAGGGCTTTGTTGAATTTAATTGTTTCATTTGGCCTGGCGGTGTAGAAATGTGGTCTGGAATATAAAGAGCCAGCCTTTTAGGGTGCGGTTTATGAGTTCAAGATTGTATGCAAGCACCTTGATTGTTGCTTGTTTGCATTGGTTTTCGGGTTTGCGCGAGCAAACCCACGCCCCGAAGGGGCGTTTAATAGCCGAGTTTACTGATTCTACAAGCGCTCTGCGCTTGTACTTGTTTGCATCGAATAGTGCTGCAGCTTTGCGCCGCAGTTTTCCGTGTATGTATTGTTTGTGACCGTATCCAAGGCGTCCTTTTTTCCACTCGCGCACAGGTATGTGGTTTTCTATTCCGTTTTCCCAACAGTACTCTCTGTTGAGAGCACTGTCGTACGCTTTGTCTGCGAGCACTCGCAACAGCGAGTGCTTGACCGCTCGCACGAGCGGTATGAACGAAAGCGTTTCGTGCTCGTGCTCTGTTGTCGTGTTCATGTTGAGCACGAGCTTGCTATTCAAATCGGCTATTAGAACGCTTTTAGTGAAGTTCTTGACCTCGACACCGTCAACACGTTTCGCATAGTAATGCGACGGATTCGTGTTTGAGAATCCTGTTCCGTCTATTCCAGCCTCAACCTTGTTGAGGCTCAAAAGCTTTTTGCATGAGCGCACCATACGCTCAAGCAAATTTTTAGGAAGGCGCTGCAATGCCTTCTGAATAGTTGTGAAGTGCGGGATGCACTTGATTCCAAGCATGCGCTGCAGATTCATCTCGCTTGCTAGCCGCACAAACCGCCTGTATGAAACGTTGAGGCGTTCTTTCATCACGAGCAAAAACACGTGCACAATGTTGTTGTACATTTTCTTGGAACGGTAAAAATTGTGCAAAGGCACTCTGGCCTGCGC
This sequence comes from archaeon, assembly GCA_035289485.1. GTDB lineage: Archaea > Iainarchaeota > Iainarchaeia > Iainarchaeales > Iainarchaeaceae > UBA10205. Next base: position 11,300 of record DATDXA010000020.1, read on the forward strand.
ACAAAGGCGCAGGCAAAACTTATAAAAGTCTGAACACTGAATAGGTACTAAAGCGCTCATACTATCACCCAGATACTTGAGCGCTTTTCCTTTATTTATAAATCATTTCTACAGAGCCATTTGGCCTATTGGATGGCGGATTTCTTTTTGAGCTCTTGCCATTTTTCGTATTCTTGCAGAAAGTAGAGAAATGACTGTGAATGGCTTTTCTCGAACTCTTTAAGCGGGCTTGCCGTTTCCGGTTTCCTTTCTTTTAATTGCAATGTTGTTTGTGGCATTTGTGTACCTCAATAGACCTTTTGCGGCTTGAGGCACTTTTATTATTTTTGTTTAAGTTGTCTGCCAAAAACAGATTTTTTCTGGAAAAAAATAGACTGATTGAACGAATTCTTTTTATATCGCCGGAGCGGCAACGCTTGTACCGAGAAAAATCTCGGGAACTGGAGGTTTTGAAAATGAACAAAAAATTGATTTCGGTGTTCTCGCTGTTTTTCTTGCTCGCGCCAATGGCGCTTGCGGACACAACAGTTGCGGACATCACAGCGCCCGTAAACAAGATTTACGATCTTGTCAAGGGAATAGTTTCCGTGCTGGGAATAATCGCCATCACGGTGGCAGGAGCCATGTACATGTTCTCAGGCTCAAACATACAATCAAGAGAAGCCGCAAAAAGCATGGTATCCTACGCAGTAATCGGATTAGTGCTCGTGTGGGTAGCGCCCTTGATGGTGAACTTCCTCTCGGCGCCAGTAGGAGCATGAAGGTGAAAAAGTGGCAAAACCCCTGGAAGTATTCATACCACTGCTGCTCCTAATGGGCCTCATGCTCCCATTCGGACACGCAGCCACAGGAACAGGTGGCGGTTCGGAAAATAGCGAGCCGGTAGTGGTTGAACTCAACATAGACCTTTCAGGGGTAATCAATGCCATCGACGCGGCCTCAAGCGGAATACAGGGAACGGTAAACACAACATCAAACGACCTCAACAAAACCACAATGTCAATCCCCGACATAATACTCGGGATGATAAAAGAAACCGCAAAAGAATCAATAAAATCATTCAACAAAACCCTAATGGAATTCACCAAACACGTGCTCTCAAACAACCCCGATGTCGAAGGGCTCAAGGGATGGTGGCAATCAATCGTAACAATAATCTCATCATTCTACCTACTGGTTTTCCTTATCGCGGGGTTCATGTTCCTGTTCGCAGGAATAGACCTCTCGAAAAGGGAGCAGGCAAAACACTGGCTCACAAACGCAATCAAAATGATAATCGGAGTAAACATCTCCTTCGCGCTATACCAAATTATACTCGAACTCGCAACAGCCATAACCCAATTCATCTGGATAAGCGGATTTGACAGTTTTTTCAGCGAAGCCGCCTACGCAAACGCCGGATTCGCACTCCTATTCTTCTACGCCGCAACAATCGCAATCGCCGCAATCACACTATTCCTCCGCTACCTCTTCCTCATGCTTGGAGTGGTCCTCTTTCCTATAGCAATCTTCCTATTCTACACGCCAAAACTCGAGAACTGGGGAAAAATGATACTCAACCTCCTCGGCGGCGCCCTATTCATGCAATTCATAGACGTGATAATGTTCGTTGCCGCAAACCAAATACTCCTCGAACCCGCAGGAACAAACGGACAATCATTCGTAATTCCCCTTGGATTCTCCATAGTGGCAATAGTAAACATTCTCATCATCGCATACGCAATACTCAAATCAGCATTCTCAGTAGCCGAAAACGCCCCCGTACTCACATACGCAATCGGCGCACTCACAGGACAAATAGGAATGCTCGCAAACGCCATGAAACCGCAACCACAACCCGCGCCAAGGGAAGGAAACGCGGTGCAATGAAGGTGAAACAATGGGATACGAAATACCAAAGAATTTGAAATACGAAGAAAAAATAGTCTTCAACCTGTCTTTCTGGCAAGCCTGCTCGCTCGGGCTATTCGGATTTCTTGGAGCAATAATATTCCTTAAAACCCCGCTCATTTTCGAAATCAAAGCCGGAATAGCAATAATTTTCTCAGGCATAGGCGTTGGATTTGCATTCTTCAACCTGAAAGAACACGCAGGGAACGCAACAGCATTCCTGTTCAAGCCCCGGCAAATAAGCTACATGGACAAGGAAATGGAAAAATTCGTAGAAGCCAAATCCATTAAAGAAAATTTGATAACCCTAAACAACGGAGCAATAAAAGCAGTACTACAAATACAGCCGATAAATTTTCATATACTCTCCACAAGGCAGCAACAGGCAATAGTTTCCGCATACAAGGATTTTCTCAACTCCCTTGACTTCCCAATACAAATAGTAATGAGAACGGTAAACCTTTCGCTCGACGAATACCTAAAACACCTCGAAATGAAAGTGAAGAAATCAAAAAACAAAAAACTTGAAACACAATTCAACGATTTCCAAACATTCCTCCGAAACTACATCGAAGAACACGCAGTCAAAAATCGCCTTTTCTACATCGTCATACCCTCAGAAGAAAAGAATTTTGAAAAAGCCGCAAGACAAATGGATATCAGAGTGCAATTATGCCAGGACAAACTCAAAAACTGCAACCTCTCAACCAAAAGACTACCAACCAATGAACTCATAACAATGCTCTCAAGCTACTACGAAGGATTCATAGAAAACGGAACAGAATACCAAAACATGATGACAATACTCGAAAAACAAAAGGAGAGTGGAAAAATTGGATGAAAAAACACAACGCGCAATAAGGCAAATGCCCCGCGAAATCAGAAGGCAAACAAAAGTCATAGCCACAATAGGCGAAGCCTTGATTGACACAAAAATAAAAAACCTCAAACGCAGCAAAGAAGACGCAAAATACATATTCGAAAAAATAAAGGAGAAGAAAAAATGAAAGAACTAACACAACTGCTCAAGCCGTCCTTTGTAAAGAACGAGCCAGACCACCTGCAGGTCAACGAGCAGCTACTCCGCGTAATAATGGCGGTAGGATACCCCCGCGCAATCCGCGAAGGATGGCTCGACTCAATAATTTCAGCAGAAGGAAACTTCGACATGAGCATCCACATCAAACCATCACACATAGAAACAATACTCTCACAACTCAATCAGGAACTCGTGAAACAGGAAGCAGATTTGATGGCAGCACAAATGAAAGGGATAGTGAATCCGTCCCTGAAAATACAGCAACAAGACACCTTGCACGTACTCGAAAAACTCCAAAAAGGCGAAGAAAAGCTGTTCAACATCTCGCTTTACATAGGTGCAAGGGCATACGACAAGGAAAAACTCGAACTCCTCACCAAAAAAATAATGTCCGAACTCAACTCAATAATGATAATACCAAAAATGCCCTACCTCCGCATGGCAGACGCGGCAAAATCAGTATACCCGATACAAGAAGACAAGCTGAAAATGGAGCGCAACATACCAAGCGATGCCCTCGCGGCCTGCTTTCCATTCACAACCGCATACCTCAACCTCGACACAGACGGAATCCTCTTTGGCTTGAACAAAAACAACAATATCCCAATCATCCTTGACCCTTACAAATTCGCAAACTACAACGGCCTTATTTTGGGAACTTCTGGTGGCGGGAAAAGCGTAACAGCCAAGCTCTTTATTTTGAGAAATCTTTTGCGAGGAGTAAAGACAATCATAATAGACCCGCAGGGAGAATACGCCGAACTCACGGAGCGCCACGGAGGGCAATTAATAGAAATTAACCGCGACAGCGACACCATCATCAACCCATTTGATTTAATGGGCGCCGAGCTCGGTGAAAAAACAATTTCACTCATGGATTTATTCAAAATAATGTGCGGCGAACTCACAGAAGTACAAAAAAATATTTTGGATAAGGCAGTGCACAAAGTTTACCAAAAGAAAGGAATAGTCCACAACAACCCGGAAACATGGCAAAAAGAGCCGCCAATAATGGAAGACATCTACAACGAAATACTTACTGAGAAAAAAACCGCGACAAGACAAGAACGAATGACATACGAAGCCCTCGAAAACAGGCTCCGCATATACGTCCACGGCTCTTTCGCCTTCATCAACAAGCAAACCAACCTTGATTTGACCAACGACTTGATTTGCTTCAACATAGCAAACATGCCCTCACAGATAAAACCGGTAATGATGTACCTCATAATGGATTTTGTCCACAAAAAAATGCAAAAAGACAAGGAACGCAAAACTCTAATCATTGACGAAGCATGGGCACTACTCAGATTCGCGGAGCACTCAAAAAGCATCTTTGAACTAATTAAAACAGCCAGAAAATTCGGCTTAGGGCTGTTAATCATCACGCAAGAGGTTGAGGATTTGCTCTCATCCGGCGCCGGAAAAACAATTCTTGCAAATACTTCATGGAAATACCTCTCCCGCCAAGAACCGGCAGCGATAGCGGAGCTCGCGGAAAAATTCCATCTAAACGCCGAAGAACAAAATTATCTGCTTACCGCAATGCCCGGAGAAGGACTGCTCTTTGCAATGAACGACCACATCCCTCTAAAGGTGGTTCCATCGCCACAAGAATTGGAACTCATAACCACAAACCCTGATGAAATCAGAAAAAGGGAAGAAAAACTCAAGGAACTGGGAGAGGAAAAAGAAAATCTCGAACCATATAAAATAGAAAAAAACTATTATCCGATGAAAGAACTCAACAAGAACCAAATCGAATTCCTAAAAGACAAAGGATTCATAGAAGCCCGCCTATGCGGACTCGAAACCTACTCGCAATGGTTTTTGGTAAAAAAGCCCGAATCAAATGAAAGTGTTGAACATTATTTTATGGTGCAATCTATAGCCGATGAAATCCGCAAATACACGGAAAACGTCTCAACCTTCTCAAGCCTCGGGCCAGACGTAACATTCCAAATCCAGAGGAACGAAGACCAAATAGACTGGTACGCCATTGAAGTAGAAACCGGCTCGCAACTCACACACCAAGGTGATTTGGAACTCAAAACTTACAAGAACAACACCTCGGAAAAGCCAAAATACAAGGAATGGCTGTTCATCGTTACCGATAAGAAACTGAAGCAGGATTATGGTAAACTACATGAAGCTCTTACGAGGGCGGAGATAAAGGAGAAAATACAAACTCTGTTCAAATAGGCATATAACAAGTCTTTATAAACTACGAAAATTACTTATATATAAGTAATATTTATAAATAGTTTGAATTACTTATATAGTAGGCATTTCCAATGGCGAGAACTAAAACCAAGAGAGTAGTGGCATTACTTTTAGACCCAAACTACAAACCAGTAAGCAAATATGAACTCGCCAAAAAAGCAGGATGCACACCGTCGTGGGCACTAATGCTGACAAAAAAATTAGAGAACAAAAAATTCCTAAAGAATTTAAAGGTTACAGATATAAAAAAATTATTTGAACTATTCCACAATCTAAGGGCAAAAAAGAACGAATCACGCAGCTATTCAATTTATTCCCTTGAAAATACAGACAAGCTAATGGACTTGTTCAAAAAAGCCAATAAAGAATACGCATTCACAACATACATTGCCGAAAATATTGTGCAGAAATACTTGTTTAGCCACAGGTCTGAAGCGTACATAAAAAAAGAAGACCTTGAAGACTGGCACAAGGAATTAACCAAACTAGGCACCTATGGCGGTGGAAATGTAAGAATAATAGTTTCCAGTAGCGAAGAACTATTCAACAAAAAACAAATCGGCAACAACGGCCCATGGATAGTTAGCACACCACAACTAATTTCAGACTTATACACCGAAGGCGGACCAGCAAAAGAAGCAGGGGACATGCTATTGGAAAAGCTCATTAAAGATATAGAGGCGAAAAAATAATGTACCCGCAAAAAGAAACTGACCAGTCGTTTGAATACTTGAAAAAAGTAGTCGCCATCCTAGATGAACCGATATGCCTTATTGGTGGATGGGCAATTTATTTTACAGTAAACAAAAATTACCAAGCTTCGGTGGGAAGAAAATACATTGGCTCAAAGGACATAGATTTGGGATTCCACATTGACGAAAAACAGGAATTTGCCAATTCTGCTTTTGCAAAAGCCATAAAAAAACTTGAAGAGGAAGGATTTACCGAAGCTGGCGGAAGAATGGTAAAGGATCTTGATTATGACACCGGCAAAGAAATAAAGCCGGAAGACGCCAAAACAAAGCCAATGTACGAACTCCACAAAATGTACGTTGATTTGATGGCTGACCAAATTCCAAAAACAAACCCTTGGGGAAAATCAGGACTCATATTTGACGAAGAGCTTTTGGATTACGTTTTCGATGATGAAAGGCACCGCATAGAACTTGAACAATTTAAAAGGAAACTTTGGATGCCGCAACCTTGGCTCTTGCTTGCTATGAAAATTAAGGCACTGCCGAATAGGCAAAAAGACCACAAGCGCCAAAAGGACATAGCAGATATATCTGTCATACTTACATTCACGAACCAGTTGACTTATGGCCCGAACCTAACCCAAGTTCTTTCAAGAGATAAAATTCTGGAAAGTTTGAACAGCATAACTGAAGAAGAAGTGAAAGAAACAGAAAAACTTCTCGGGCTCCAAACAAACACTTTCAGAGCCCCACTCAATAACCTGATTAGACAAATTGAAACAAATGACTTTGTATTTATTGAAGAAATAGAGGAATGGCAAAATGAAATCACAAAAGCAATAGAAAAGCGCAACACCAATAAACTGCAAACGATTCTTGAAACCGTGGCGGACAAGAGCCAGGCAATTCCATTATTCTATAATAAAAATTTCAGGAAAACTATTTTCAGGATGCTTGACCAAAAGAACTTTATGAAGGGACGAGTAACGGATGCGCTGATAAAAATAATTTACGACCAAAGAAATTTCAGAAAAAATAAGCAGGAGATAACAGAATATTCTGAACAATTATTTGATTGGATAAAACCTGAAGGAATAAACACTCAGTTTGAAGCCCGCGGACTAGAACTTCTGCTTGTCGGGGGAAATCTAAAAGGTTTTTCTGAAATAGTAAAAACAAGGAACGGCAACCGAATTTCTGATGTGCTCAATGCATTCGACATCAGAAACGTCAAAAACCAAATAGACAAAAAAACGCTAAAAGATTTGAAAGAATGGGTATCCAAAGAACTGGACAACGAAACAAATGACAATTATACGGACAGATTCCACAAACTTTACAAAATACTGAAAAAATAAACGAATCAATGATAAACGACCCATGCTTTCGCCTTTTGCCTGCCGGCTTCCTGAATCTGCTCTTCTACGACTCTCTTTAGTTGAATCAACTGCTCCGTATCCGCGCCAGCACGCCCTTTTTTGATTATCAGCCTTTGTTGCCCGCCATCACGCTTGACAAGATAGAGCTCGCCACTTAAACCGGATGAGTTGTGCACCAGCCTCTCTATTCTTTCCTTCCCGTCCTCAAGCTTTGCCACAAGCTTTTTCGTATGCGAAGCATACGCTTTCACAGGGTCGGCAGCATAATATCCAACCGGCTTGACACCGGTGCGCATAACAAGCCCATCAACTATGAGCTCGTGAAGAATCTTGTAAACAGTCGCCCTGCAAAGGCCGGTTTCACTTTCAATCGAATCGCCTGATTTTGGCTCAAGGCGCCAAAGCAACTTATAGACCTGGGCATGCCTAATCGAATACTCAGGAAAAATATGCTTTAGAAAATCCCAAACCAGATTCACATCAGGATCGTCCACAATACCCCTCCCCCACATTAACAATTGCTAATTCCAAGCCTAATATGCTTGGCGTTGAAGGCAAATCAACCACAAAGTTGATTGGATTTACTTTTTGAATCATAGAAGTAGATATACACTAAGAGCTATTACTCATTAAAAACATAAGTATATTTTTAAAAAATACTTTTAAGTATACTTTAAAAATACTTTACTATACCAATACGTCAAAATAACCCCAATTTTTTGGGAAAACTATACTTAAAGTATAGAGGAGGTTTTTCAAAATGAACGAAGTTGACCAAAAAGACAAACAACTATTCAACCTCCTAATCACAAACCCCAGCATGACGCAAGCCCAACTAGGCGAAAAACTCGGCGTCACCAAACTCACAATAAACAACCGCATAAAACGCCTCAAAGAAAAAAAAGTAATCCTCGGAAACAACCTAATACTCGATTTAGACAAACTCGGCTACGACGTAACAGTCGTTGTGAACGTAAAAATAAAGGGCGGAAAACTCACAGAAACATCAGAAAAATACGCAACCGACCCACACGTCTGCTCCCTATACACCATAAGCGGAGAATACGACATGGTACTCGTAGCCAAATTCCACAACAGAAACCAACTACAAAACTGGAACGAAAAAATGACCCAAGACACAGAACACATCGAAAGAGTAAACACAAGCTTCTGCTTCAGCAACCCAAAAGAAGGAACAAACCCGAACAAGATAGAATAACAGGAAACTATTTAGTTAATGGGTCAACCCAAAATGCCCTGAAGAAAAATCCGCTTTCATTTAACTCCGTGGATTTAGCCATGAAATAATTGCAGGCAAAGCTCACAATCCCTCTAAAGTTTTGGGTGAAACAGAGCAGCCTGCTGGACAAGTTCTATCATCAGAAAAGAATCAGTGACTTTTTGAAATAAATCGTGCTGATGCCTTTGACTAAATGCGCAGTCTTTATTCGCCCATTTTCGGCATTATAATTTCTATTTCTCCATAGCCTTTTAGTTCCTTGTTTTTTTGGTAAAAAAGCTTACAACTGTCAATCATTTCAACAGGCGCCTTGCTACAAACAGCTTCATCTTCTTTGTCCACCGCATACTGGCCAAAGCATGTGACTATCCCATTGCCAAGGTGCTGGCATGTTTCCCCTTCCTTATTGACTGCATCAAGGCAATATGTGTTGGCTGACCCAGCATACTTGCAAATTGCCGGATTTGACAGCTCCTTGGCTTTCTTTAGGACACATACTGTCAGGCTATTGGATGTAGTCCCTTTTTTGCGTTGATCAGAAAATAAGTCTGCGCATGATTTGATTTCCGGTGGCGCGCAGCTATAATTAGCATTATTGGTGCAGTTTTTGTTGATTTGTGCTTGTCCAAATCCGCAAATCTCTGAGTTGATTTCAACACATTGCATAATTGAATTGTTTTCTGCAGCGAACTTTTGAGCTCCCGGGCTCAATATAATTATGAACAAAACCGCAACCATTAGGTAATAGAGTATTGCTCCGCCAAATACGTACCACATAATTTCCTCTTTCCCGGACATATAAAGCAGCCCACCAAAGATGCCCACACCGATAATCACAATCAATGGCCCTAGAACGATTCCAAGAAAGAATCCGATGCCTACCCAAAAAAGAGCTGATATAAAACCTGGGATTCTGAATGGCTCTGGCACTTCTTTCATTTGCTTTTTCTTTGTTTCTTCATCTTTGAACATTACAGAAATTCGCGAGTTAATGACATCATCTAAATATTTTTCATTAATTCCGGCCTGTTTCAAACTTTGCCTTAGTATTGCAGGAGTGGTGCCATTTTCCAGTTCTTTTTTAATATCGTCCTTTAATTCGGTTTCCTTTATGGAATCCATGCAAAGAGTTAATTTTTCATTTAATTAATACTTTCGCTAAACGAGGGCTCTGTTGAAATTTACCGCATAACGGTAAACATCCTCTTTTTCGCCCATAAGAATTAGTAAATGCGCTAAAAAAGCAGGTTTAAATATCACCAAATACTTGATATAAATGATAGAAATGAACAAATTGGTAGCTTTACTTGTGGCGTCAATAATTCTAATTTCGGGATGCACACAGCAAGGTACGCAACCACAGACAGGACAAGAACAAAATGTTGCAACTGGGGCGAGTTCACCCGACAATAGTATTGAATCGTGTGAAAAAAAAGTTAATGACACGGACACAGGCGATTGTGTTGCCACATTTGCTAAAGCTAGTAAGGATTACTCTATTTGCAGTAAATTGAAGAAAGAATTGTTGAAATATGGCTGTTTAATGACTATAGCCATAGAAAAAAAAGAAATTAACGGTTGCGAGATGATACCAAAGGACTTTGTATATGGCGAGACTAATCTTAATCAGTTTTGTGTGAATTCAGTCAATGGAGACCCTGAATGCGAAGGTTCTCCAGCCAGAAACAATTGTTATACTGCTAAAGCAGTAGAGACAAAAAACATGAAATATTGCGATAACATTAATTTCAAGGGAGTATTAAGGTGCTCTCAAGGCGACTTTAAATTATATGGAGATGAAAATGGTTCAAAAATGGCTATTGCAATTTGCAAAGCACTTGTTTCCAGCAAGACCAGTTACTGCAATGAGCTTGGAGATATTAAAATAATAGGGACTGCTACAATCGGGGTAGGCTGTTCAAAAGATGGGGTGCGTTCAGCAAAAAACGATTGTCTTACTGAAGTGGCATTTTTAACAAACAATCAACAAGTCTGCTCCGAAATAAAAGATTTTAATGAATACAATGAATGTGTTGAGTTGCTGAAACTCACAAATTAACTTTCGGCTCATATTTGGCAGATACCTGAAAATTCACTGCATAAGTGAAAATTATATACAAGCTGCACCTATTGGTTTTGGATTAAAGATGCCAAATATTTTACGAATAGAAAACGTTTCAAAAAAAATCAACAATAATATCATTCTTAACGAAATTTCGTTTTCAATAGAAATCGGGGAAATTTTCGGTTTGCTTGGCCCTAATGGTTCCGGGAAAAGCACTTTAATGAGGATAATATCCGGCGTGCTTGATGCCACGAGTGGCACAGTGTACTTGAATGACAAAGACACTAGACAATCAAGAAAAGAAGCAAAGACCAAAATCGTTATGGTTCCACAGGAGTTTGCATTTTTTTCAGAGTTGAGCGTGAAAGAGAACCTTGACTATTTTGCATCCCAAATAAATGCTGGCCAAAAGAGAGTGAATGAGGTCATTGATTCGCTTGAGCTTAGGAAATTTTCAGCGACTCCGGCAGAATACCTTTCAGGCGGCTACAAAAGGATGCTCAATATAGCAATCTCACTCCTTCAAAACCCTGAAATAATTTTTTTGGACGAACCAAGCGTAGGACTTGATCCTGTAATAAGAAGGGAACTTTGGGATAGGATACTTGAAATAAGGGCCAAAGGAATAACTGTCTGCATTTCAACCCACTATATGGAAGAAGCAACAGCTTTGTGTGACAAAGTTTGTCTTATACAAGGCGGAAAAATATTTGCACTGGACACTCCTGAAAATTTAACCAAGAAATTCGCCAACGAGCAAGTAGGCGTATTCACTCTCAAACAACTGCCTGACGAAAAGCTTGTTTCAAAAATAACCCAACGCATCAAAGGAACGGAAGCATCAATATTTGGCACAAGTATTGTAGTTAAATTTCCTGAAAAAAACCTAGAACTAACTGAAGCCGCCAAAAGTGCAATTGAATCAAGTGGCTACGAAATACTCAAATTAAGGATAAAGGAAGCCGACCTTGAACAGGCATTTATCAATCTGACAGGAAAACAACTCACGGAGAACTGAAAATGATGCGAAACTTGCTTGCGGGAATAAAAAAAGAAATTTTGCTTGTGATACGGCACAAGAACGCAATGCTTCTAGTAATACTCTTCCCTTTGATAACAATTGGGGCATTTGGCGGGTTATACTCTTATACGCTCAATCAGACTTTGTCGATTGCAGTCTTTGAAGACCAAGCAACAAAAGCCGCACAATTGGAGGCACCCAAGAATGATTTCCAATACCAGATAAACTTTGTCGATGAACTGCGGAAAAACAAGAACATCAACGCAATTGAAGTGAATTCCGAAGAAGAGGCAAAACAAAAGGTGCTGCAAAACGATGTTGACAGCGCGCTGATAATAAAAAGGCCTGACCAGAAAGCACCTTACGAAATAACGGTGCTGGTTGACACAACCGACTTTGTCCAATCTTCAGTGGTCTGGGGCACTTTGTCCAACCAGATAAACACGATAACGAACAATATTTCAGTAACAGTCATCCAAAAAATTTACGAAAAAATAGTCTCGCAAGAATACAAGACAAAACAACAACTCGAAAACATAGATACTTTTCTAGTGGAGTTTGAGAAGACCAAGCAAATGACAAATGAGTTATATGGAAATCTCGATTATTACGATGCCAATTTGCTCAGACAGTCTATAATCGACCAGAACACTCAGTTAGTTGCACTAAGGAATCAGCTTTATAATTCAAGAGTTGGGTTATATACACAAAAAAGTACCCTGAGCTATTTCAAAACAAGCTACACTTATATGCTCAATCAATATGGGCTAAAGGGCACCGATGCAAATGGCAATTCAACAGCCCCTCAAGGAATTGCAGAAACTTCAGAATTAGTCAGTTCACAGATAAGCAGCCTTAACGAGAGCACTGATTTCCAAATAACAACATATGATAGCGCGATAGCCAAACTGGATGCGGCAATTGAAGAGATGGACAAACTCGACCAATATTTTACCCAGTATAAGAAATTCTTGGCAGACGCAAAGAAACTACAGGTTAACATAGAAAGGGATGTCAAGGAAAGCAGGGCAGTTCTAGTGGAACTAAACGAAACAATCCAAGGCATAAAACAATACACGCCGCAATTCCTCGCAAAACCAACAAACCTCTCTTACGGCGAAGCAATACACCTGCCAAATCTCGCCTCACAATTCTTTCCAATGGTGCTCGCGCTTGTGAGCATGTTCAGCGCCCTGCTCCTGACAGCAGTGTCAATAATTTCCGAGAAGAAGCAAAATGTTTCAAGCAGGCTCAAAAGCATGCCAGTGCATAAATCAGTCCTCGTCTTGCAAAAACTTGTCGGCATTTCAATTATCCTCATAGCCGTGCTTTCAATATTACTCTTCCTTGGAACAACTTTCTTCGGCATCCAAGTGCCGGGAGACCCGCTACACATATTATTCAGCCTAGCGCTAACAATATTCTGCTTTGTCTCGCTAGGTATCGTAATAGGCTCTTTGACAAACAACGAATCCAGTGCTATACTCGCAATTCTTGTAATAGTGTTCCCGATGATTTTCCTAAGCGGTCTCTTGCTTCCTTTGGAACTTATGCCGCAAGGGTTCCAAATATTCAAGATAATCAATCCGCTCGCCACAAGCGCAACACTCATGATAAACACCGCAATAAAAGGCATCCCGATAATCTACAGCATCAAGGAAATAATCAACCTTGCAGCAATATCTTTTTTCAGCCTCATTGTCGGATATCTAAAATACCTATAAGAAAATAGTGGTCATTTCTGACCACCGTTTCCTTGTATTTTCTTGACCTCGAAGTCTAGCATTTGGTTGAGCTTGTTTGCAAGCTCCTGCTTGACCTTGAGAAGGTCATCGCCTTCTGCGAGTTCGGCGGTGGCTGAGAGGCCAAAGCCTTTACTGGTAAAATTCCCAGTGTTGAGCTTCTGGGAAACCGAGACGTTGATTTCCTTTACCTTCATTGGTAACCCCTCCTTTGCCTGCGTGCCTCAAGCTGTGCGAATGTGAGGCTCTCTGCAAAAGGGCTGCCCCTTTGCGAAACCTTTGTATCTGAATAACTCATTTTCAATCACCTCCAGCGGAAAACGAGTTTTTTCCTAACAAAAAAGCCGGCTAACGGGCTTTGGACGTATTAAATCCCTTAGCCCAAGCGACCCCCTCCA
>DATDXA010000021.1:0-31655 GCA_035289485.1 archaeon
GCCTTGCAAGAAGGTATGCAACGAGAACAATTGCCGCCGTCACCGCAACATCCAATGCGAATGAGTAATTCACAGCCATGCCCGAGACATGCAGGAGAATGTCCATAGGATATGAATAGGGGTTTAGCGCAATTGCCGGCAAATCCTTTTCGGAAATTAAAAGGCCGCTTATCCCGAACTGCAAAAAGCTGATTAGCCACATTGCGATTGTAAGGATGTTTGCGCTGTTTAGCTTTGAAGCTATTGGAATTGTTATAAGCCCGCTAAAGAGCATTGCAGCCATTTCAATCGCGGCGATCGCGATTCCCTGAACTGGAGTTATTGTAAAACCCATGAGCATTATTAGCGCGAGCGCAATCACTGTGCGCGAAAGCCCGATAATGAGCGGCTCCGCCATTAACCCTGCGATTTTTACCGTGCTCGAGAGCGGAGAGCTGTAAACTTCCTGCAAAAACCCCTGGTTGCGGTAATTTACGAGCGCAACACCGATGCGCGTACCTGTGCCGATTGCAATTGCAACTAAAAGCAAGAGTGTTAGTTTGATTACTCCGCCCTCATCGAAGAATTGGGTTTTGTACAGGCCATAGAAAAGAACAAGCGGCACCAAAAGCTCGAGAAGCTCCGCTAAAATAGAATATTTGTCCCTTGCCATGCGCCTTAGGGAAAAGCTGAACATGCGAGAGACAAACCCAATGCCGCTCATCTCGATTCACCCATGGCTTTTAAGTAGAGCTCTTCTAAGCCCGCTTCTTTAATTGCAATGTTTTTCACTTCAATTCCTTTTGCTGAGAGCTTCTTTACGATTTCGCTCACCGCAATATCCTTTGAATAATTGACGGAGTAGATTCCTCCGGATTCTAAAACCGCGAACCCGAGGATTTTCTCCAAGGTTGATTTTGAGGCGGCAGAACCTAAGGAAAAAACAAGGCGCCTTCCTGCTGCGCTTTTTAGGTTTGAAATCGAATCAATTCCAAGCACGCGCCCTTTCTTTAGAAAAACTACCCGCTCGCACAGGTGCTCAATTTCTTCTAAGTAGTGCGAGGTGATTATTACGGTGTTTTCCTTGTTTTCTGAAATCTTCCTTATTTTTTCCCAAATAAGCTTTCTAACTTCCGGGTCTAATCCTACTGTTGGCTCATCAAAAATGTAAATTTTGGGGCTGTGCACCATGCTCTTTGCGATTTCAACGAGTTGCCGCTGCCCGCCTGAGAGGTTTTCTATAAAGTGGCCGTGGATTTTGTGCAAACCAAATTCAATCATTGTTTCCTGAACCGCCTTCTCAACGAGGTTCTCATCCATATCAAAAAGCGAGGCGTGCAAAAGCAAGCTTTCCATTACAGTGAGCTTTGGGTCAAGGCTTGTGCCCTGAAAAACCATTCCAATAGAGCGCCTGATTTTATTCTTCTCTTTTGAAGTATCAGAGCCCCAAATCCTAACCTTTCCATAGGTTGGGTTTCTTAGCGTTGAAATAATTGAAACCAAAGTGGTTTTTCCGGCTCCGTTGGGCCCGAGAATTCCGATTGCTTCCCCTTTTGCAATTGAAAGGGAGACATTTTCAAGCGCTTGGAGGGATGCGTATTTCTTGGTCACGTTTTCAATAAGGATTGCTGGGCCCTTTTCTTCCCCTAAGGCTGGTTGAGGCATTAGCTTAGAATACAGCGCTTTTGAATAAAAAGAATGCGCTTATAAGGCTTAAAATGCCAAAAGCCGGTGATTAAGGCGCACAAGAAAGAGGCCGAAAACCGGAGATTAACACTTTATCAAAAAGATGCAAAAACTGATACCAATGGAAAATATGCAAAAGGCGGCTGTATCTTAAGGCTCCTTAACGCCACCCCTTCTCACAAATTAGGTGGCGTTAAATTTAACGCCACCTTTTTTAATTTGTTTGTTGGCGTTAAATATTATGGCTAGCCTTCTTAAGAAAAAAATAAGCGGAAGGAGTTATTTTTACCTGGATAAAAACATAAAACTCGGGGAGGGCAGATGGAAAAAGGTTTCGGTGTATTTTGGCCCTAAAAATCCCTCTAAAAAAGAACTGGCAAATGCCAAAAAGAAACTTGAAAAACGGGCAAAAACAGCGGTTTCTGATTTCTACGCCAAAAGGCTCGAAAACTTTGCCTTTTCAATTTTATCCAAAGAACAGCTCAGCGAGGTTGAGCGCCTGCGGGACAATTTTCAGAAAAGGTTCAAAAGACTGGATGCAAAGAAAAAGGAAAAATTCAACAAAAGGCAAATCATAAATTTTGTGTATACTACCCTGCGCACCGAAGGCATAGATGTTGAGATGTCCGATGTCGAGACCGCATACGCCGAATTGGGCAAAAAGAACCCTGAAATGACAATGGACGAAAAGCTGATTATTTCAAGCTCGATGATAACCGGCTTCAATTTCCTGCCAAAGATAAAAATGACACTTGAAGGCATCCTCAAACTGCACGGAATCGTAATGTCAACATTTGAAAGTGACAGCCCCGGGCAAATAAGGGACGACCAGAGGATAATCGCAAGAACCAACCCTAAAACCCTGCAACGCGAGGAAATAGGCTACAGGCCACCGGAACCGGGGCAAATAAGGCCAGAACTTGAAAAATTTTTTGTTTGGTTAGGTGAAAACAAAAATATCCACCCACTGGAGCTTTCGGCCCTTGTACACCTAAAAGTTTACCGCATCCACCCATTCAAGGACGGCAACAAGAGGATGTCAAGGTTACTTTTCAACAAAGTGCTTCTGGATGCGGATTATCCAATACTCAACATTTCAAAAGAAACAAAGGAATACTTCAAGGCATTGGTTGAATCGGTGGAAACCAAGAATGACAACCCATTTGTAATATTTTGCTATAAAACATTTATCAGGCAAACAAAAAACAGGTTTTTGTGACGCGGTTAGTTGCCCAAATCGGCCCTGCGCGCAAATTCTTGAAAAATGGCGACTAAATGTGGTACACCCATTTAGAGTGCAAAATCCACTAAAGGTGCGGCCCGCAAAAGCACCACATGTATTAAATATCTGGAAAGGGAAGTATTCTTTGATTTGCAATGGATTTGGGCAAGCCTTCTGAGAAGCTTCGGCAGATGCTAATTGACCAGGAACTTAAACTGCGCAAAAAACAGCCAGAGCACTGGGCGAAAACAAAGTACCGCAAATATGCCAAGCCCTATACTCCGGAAGAGCTTGAGAAGCTCAAGGAGAATGATAAGGTGAGGAAGCAGGAAAGGAAGGAGAGGAAGAAGAAGGGGAAGAAAAGAAAGAAATTATAGCGCTAATTTTTATACTTTGGAGCTTTTCTTATTAAAGGTCAGTCATGCCAACAACCAAAAAAGTCCGCCACGGGTTTGTAAAGAAAAAAGCCAACTTCGGCTACAGGCCGCGGAGAAACGGCTCGTTTGAATATGTCCTCCCAAAAGTGACGCCGCAGGCAATGGGAATGCCGCACAATGAAAGGATGAAATTGCTTCTTGACAGGAAAATTACGGATGTGGAATTGGGCAGAAAGTTCGGGATTAGTTATACCACCGCATGGAAATGGCGCACATGGATTGCTAAACTCAGGCAAGAGGATCCAAAGTTATTGCGCGAACTTGCCACAGTGCCATTCAGAAGCATACAAATGGGAAAGGAGTATTACAGACGGGGACCTGAAAAGCTCAGGCTCAATTATGAATTGACCAATGTTGCCATGCGCGGCATCCAGCTATGGCTTGCAATGGACAGGCTTAGAAACAGGCTTGGACCTGGCGAAGTTAGGGTCAGCAAGGCCGGCAAGCTTTATTTGAAGTATTGAAGAGCACAGCGCTCAGTCATACTCCTTCATCTGGCTTGCCAGCCCAGATTTTTTCATAATAAACTCATGCGTGAGCTCTGCGCACTTCTGAAGGTGCGCTTCCACTGAATCCCCCACTCCGTTAAAGCCCGCCGCGCCGGGGTGCCCTCCGCCTTTTCCTTCGAAAAAGGATTCGAGCCGCAAGAAAACGTCCCGCGCTAAGTCAAATCCATTCTTTCTCATCCAGAAATTGTTCACACGGCCGCTGATTCGCACTTGCCCCTTATCAGAATACCCGCAGAGTGCAACATCCGCGCCCACGCGCACAAGAACGCTTGCGGCGCTTGATTCGAACGCACCGATGTCCGCAGTTACTATGATTGACTCTGCCGAGCGGAAGATGCGGCAGCGCTTTGCGGCCTTGAGGCACGCAACCTTTTCAGAAAAATCCTTTTCAACCGAAAATAATGAAAGAATTGAGCTGTAGGGCGTATTTGCTTTTTTCATCACTTCGCCCATTATGAGAAATGTGCTGTGGTCTGCCACCATAAAAGAAGCCGAATCCGAAATAATTCCTGTTGCAATGCAAAGGTAGGCTTTTTTGGGAATTTTGAGATTGGTTTTTTTGAGCAAATCATAAATGATTTCCGTTGTTGAAATCGCTTTCGGGTTGGAAATGGAATTCTTTGCGGGGGCGAGAGTTTCTTTGCCTTTGCGGTGATGATCGATTAGGTATTTTTCGCCCTTGAATTTTTGGAATTGCTCTTTTAGGGAGCCAAGCATCCCAAGCTCATTAAAATCCAGGCACACAACCGCATCGAATGAATCGAGTTTTGGATTTATTGTAAAAGGAATTGAAAGTGATTTTGCAAGCTGCGCAGCGGTAAGGTTCATGTGATCTGGAATGCCAATAGTGATGCGGGATTTTTTGGCGAGCGAGAAATAGATTGCTGCGGTGCTTGAGAGCGAATCAATATCGCAGCCGGAGTGTGTAATGAGAAGAACTTTCTTTCCGAAAAGATTGGAAAGTTGAAAGGGCATTTACTTTGCCTCTTTGCCTTCCCCTTTCAAAGATTTCTGAGCGGACTCTATTTCGCCTTTTAATTTATTTAACTTGTCAAGCATTGCCTCTTCCTGCTTTTTTACGGTTTTTGCGCGCAAATCAACGGACTCTTTCTGGTCTGAGAGGTCCTTTTCCATTTTTTTGACATCGGTAAGAATTAGTATATTGCCAACTGCCTTGTAAACTTTTTTCTCCTTGGTTTCAGTGAGTTCTTTTAGGGCATCTTCAAGGATTTTTGCCTGCATTGTAAGGCTCTGGCCTTGGCTCTCAATAGCTGAGAGCTGAACCCTGCTCTTTTCGAATTCCTGTATCATTTTGTTCATTTCTGCCATGCAAAATTACCTCCGTAAAACGCAAATATCACTGCAAAGCCCAAAAAGCCTTGAATAAAACCCAAGCGAAGCAGCAAGTGCTGATTCATCCTCGGCTACAACTTTTAGCAAAACAACATTTTTATTCGTATGTATGGAGCTTTTGGCGCGGCGCTCAAATGTGTTATCTAGTTCAACTGAAACGGCTTTTTGCACGGCAAGAGCAAAGAATGGGGAAGTAAAAATAAATTCCTTTTCAAGGGATGGCATCACATTGCCTTTATCGTCTTTGTAATCGGCTCTCTTGTTTTTGAAAATATTTTATAGCCGCACCCGGGGCACCTAATGGAGCCAAGAGTAATTGCCTGGATTTCCTTTCCGCACTGCAAACACTTGTACATTCAGGATTCCTCCCCGCTTTCAGATTCTTCCAAAGCCTCTTGTGAAACTTCCTCTTCGGCCTTCTTTGGCTTTTCTTTTTTGGCCCTTGGGAACTTGCTCTCCTGCGTTTCAGATATTACAGGAGCCTTTGCAGGTTCGTCCCTTTCAAGGCCTTTTGCAAGGGTATCAACCATTTCAGGCGCGAACGTCTTCTGGGTCACCATCTTCGAAATTATGGTCCCTGCAAGGGTTCGCGGAACATATGACCCGCCCACAAAGGAGTGGAGGCACTTGCTGCAGTTGAATATGCCCCTGCTCTGCCTTTTTACGCTCTCAGAGCCGCAATTGGGGCAATCGTGCCTCTTAAACTGAAGAGGCTCGACTTTTAGGAGCTTTCTTCTAATGCCTACTCCGTACCTAGAGCCGAAACGGCCTGTGCTTCCAACCTTTAATGTTGTCATAGACTACTAAAACCCCCTACAATAGCTTTCTTATTTGTTTGCCTCATCCCAGCTGGGACGAGGCCTCCATAATTCTTACAATAGCTTTCTTATCTGCTTGCTGTTCTTCATGGCAACATCTATTGCGCCATTTAGCTCATCTATCTTAAAGGAGCCAGGCAAACCTTTCTGGAAAGCGGTTATGTTATCGTCCTCAGTAATGGTTACTGAGAATCTCGCGCTCATGGCCTTTTCCTCTGAGAGGATCGGGTCTGCGACCACCACATTTCCTATTTTTGCGAAGGTGCTAAGAACAGGCTTTGCCCGAACCTTGAGCTTTCCTGCGTACTCGCCCTTCACTATTTTGCCATCTTCGATTTTTGGCATCTTGGTTTCAAGAAGCGAACTCATTGCCGCAATTCCGCATGCATCAAAGAGGTTTCCGTCGTTGTTGATTATATATATGTCAACAAATCCGACCCACACCTTTTCTCCTTCGGTTATGCAAAGGTCCTTGAAATCAATTGCCTTGCTCTCCCTAATTCCGCGGTCAACAACACGCGAGAGTTCTATTGCCTCATCCCTTGGAGGGCCGACTTCAAATTCTGGATCCGCCATAGGAAGCAATTCCGCTCCGACGCTTATGCTGCCCTCATCTGGCATATCAGGATATGGGGTTCCCGGAACCATTTTTACTCCCGCTATGACATCGGTTAGGCCAAGTTTTACCCGGGCCGAGCCATCTGCATTCTCGCTCACTCCGTGAGTGATTGTGATTTTCCGGATCTCATCAACTTTTCTTCCATCAATTCTTTTGCCTTCCTTTAGGTCGGCAACAACTTTGTCAACCCTTAAATCCCAGAGTGCTGATATCATTTTTCCTCAACCCCTTTCTTTTCAGCTTTGTTAGCATCCGCTTCGCCGTTAATGTATTTTGCCTTGAGTGCCTGCTTTTGCACCTCATACACTTTCATTGCGGAAACTTCCGCCATTTTGTATGCCTCATCCCATTCCTTTCGGGTGAGAACTCCATCAAGCTGGAGCAGGACAACTTCTTTTGAATTCGGGAGCATTGCAATCGGAATATCAACTGCGTCCGATGCGTCTTCCTCGTCCTTGTCCAAATCCACTATGATTTTTCCGCCGGCTTTTCCAACGCTTGTTCCGCACACCATATCGCGCATTGGAATTCCTGCATCCGCTAGCGCAACCGAAGCTGCGGTGAGCGCTGCAATTCTTGAACCCGCATTGCTGTCAACGATTTCAACCGTGACATCAATTGATGTGTTCGGAAATTTCTCAACAAAGATTGCCCTTTCAAGTGCCTCTCCGCAAACCTTGGAGATTTCAACTTCCCTTCGCCCAGGCTTTGGATTTTTCCTGTCAGGAACGCTGAATGCGGCCATCCGGTACACGAATTTTATCACTGCCTTGTAAGGCGATGCCGTGTGCTTTGGCAAGCACTCTCGCGGCCCGTATACTGCCGCGAACACCTTGTTCTGCCCCCACTCAAGGTAGGCCGAACCGTCCGCCCGCGGAATGACTCCTGCGGTTATTTTTATAGGCCGCAGCTCGTCAACCTTTCTTCCATCAAGCCTTTTGCCCTTGGAATCAACGTAAATTATCTGCTCTTCCTTTTTCTTACCCATTATTGCTCACCTTCCCCAAACATTTCCTCGCCCCTTGGCGCTTCCGGCTTCTTGCCGCCGGTCTGGCTTTGTATGAATTCTGCCATGCGATCAGTCAGATGATCCACATGCGCTTCGCGCTCAACCTTCTCAATTGATTTTCTTAGCAAATCAAGGTTTCCGCCCTTTGCCCAAACCCTTCCGTTGCGCCCGACAATTATATTCGACCCAGTGCCGCCCTTAATTATGTTCAGCATCGAGCCTTCCTTTCCAATAAGGCGCGGAACTTTCACTGGAGTTACCGGCATTATTTCGCCCCCGAAAAAGAGCCTTATGCTTCCGAGCTCAACCTCGTTGAACTCATTTACTTTCATGATTTTAGCTGAAATTATGCTGCCAGGCTTTAGAACTTCGCGCAGTTCCTTTTTCGAAACAAAGCTTGGGTAGAAGCTATTGATGTCAACTCCGTACCCTGCAAATCTTTCAGAAGTTATGACGCCGATTATTACATCATTCATCTGCGGCGCGTACTTGCCCTCTAGCGGAACTACTGAAGCAAAATCAGCTTCATCATTTACCAAACCAATTGAATCCGAATAAATCTTCCCTTCCCTTACGAATACATGTGAGCCGAGCTTTTTTCTCTCCTCGGTTACTAACTCTCCAGGTATTACAAGTCTTTTTGTCATTTTCAGTTCACCTCTTGTTTTCAATTATTTTTGATTCAACTTCCCCGTGCGTCAAATGATTCAGTTCATTGAACAAATCCTGCTTGACTCCCGCGGGGATTTCTAGCAGCGCAACAAGGCTGCCATCATTTTGCCACTCTTCACTTTTCACTCCGTACTTGTGCAGTATCACAGAGGCCTTGCCCGTGAACTGCGCCGGGATTTTCACCGCGAGATTGAGCTTTTCCATTGAAATCGGCAAAAGCTTTTTGAGCTCTTTAATTGCCGCATTGATCTGCTCATTCACGGGCTTGTTGATATCCACAGAGAATTTTATTTCCTCAAGCGCATTCTCAATCCTTTGCACAGGATGCGGCGCATTGGTCTGCGGATTCATCGCGTTTTTCGAAATGAATGTAACAATTTCTTTTCTCTTCCTCTCGCCAATTTCCCTTCGCTGCTGGGTCGTTAGCTGGATTTCCCCTTCCGCGAGAATTTTCTTTACTATCTGGCGGACATCGGTTGTTCCGAAAACTTTCTTTAAGCTCTCCTCGTTTTTTGCTTCCCCTTTGTGCGCGTCCTTAAACACCTGATCTATCAGCATCAGGTCCCCAAAATCCACTTCCTTGCCGTGCTTAACTTCCATTGCAAGGTTTGGGTCCACAAGTATTTCGAATTTTTCGCCTGAATGCTCGAAACGGGCAATGACGGCGTCTTCTGTTCTTACCATAATGAATTTTTCTCCTTTTTCAAAAACAATTTTCGACACTTTTTCTTTTCGTCAACGTTTTCTTTTTCGTGTAACGAAAAAGAAAAGGTTGTGCCAATCATTCTTTCTTGGCGAAATAAGCCTTCAATTCATCCTGCGAAACAGGAGTGAATTTCCGAGCAGAGTCGATAAACATAAACTGCAACCTCTTGACATCCAATTTTTCCTTCTCATCAAGCCCGAATTCGAGCGCCTTTAGCATCATTTTTATTGCCGCGTCCTTTGACATGTTCTCTTTCCATTCCTTTTCGAACAGTTCCATTGCCTTGTTCTTGTTCTTGCCGATTGCAATTGCCGAATATTCTGCAAGAGCGCCTGATGGTTCGGTTTCGAAAAGCCTTTTTCCGGTGTTGTCAACGCCGCCTATGATAAATGAAATTCCAAAAGGCCTCATGCCGCCGTACTGCGTGAAAACCTGCATTACATTTGAAATCTCCTTTACAAGAGTTTCAACCTGTATTGCTTCCTCATAAAATGACCTGTTCTCCTGCGCCTTCTGGCGTGCAATCCCAATAAGCCTTCGAGCATCGCCTACGAGCCCGGCTGAAACAGCAACTATATGATCATCTACTGGGAAAATCTTCTCAATCGAATCCGGAAGCAAGAGCCTACTGGTAATTTTCTTATCAGCGCCAAAAAGTATGCCATCGGCGTACTTGCATGCAACGCCCATTGTGCCCTGCGAGACTATTTTTGAGGCATATTCGACCTGGTATAGCCTTCCGTCAGGGCTAAACATCGTTGCCGCGCGGTCATAATTTGCAGGTTGACTAGAACTTGGATACAAAACTAAAACCCCTCTATTTTCCTGAATTTATAGTATTTCTTAATGAGTAAGGTATATAAAGTCGACTTTAAAGGCGTTAAAAATCCCCAGGAAAGCACTAAAATGCAATTATGAGCCAAATAATCAACTGCATTGGCAAATCCTGCTGATTTAAAGGCACGGGAAGCCAGAATATATCTGGTGAAATAAGTGACTGAATCAATTGTGTTTGTCTGCCAGGCGGCACGAAGCCTCAGCCCCGCGCTGGTAAGATCGTTTGAAGAATACCTCAATATGACAGGAAAGAGCAGGCATTTTGAAGTGAGGGCTGTCGGCATTCTTGACCCTGACATCAAATCAAGAATCAATAAAGCCGATATTGTGATTGGCGCGGCAAGCATGCATGAATGGGTCGAAAGGCAGCTAGAATCTGAAGGGTTCCGCCCAAGAATGCTTCTATTCGCCCCGATATTTTTAATGCCGGGTGCAAGTTACCCCGCCATCACAAAGAATGAGCCCTCACCTGAAAAGCTGCGTGAGTGGGGCGATGGCATCCTGAAAAAAATTGAGATTGGAAAAATGGCTGAGAAAAATGCATTAATGTGCATGCGCAGAATAAAAGCGCGCAGAAGAACACGAATCATTGCAAAAAAGAGAAAATAGCAGTTTTATTATTTGAGCTTCCCAACAGAACCCGAAACTCCTAAAATGAGAGGAATCACAGAGTCTGGGCCAACTTTTTGAACAAACAAAAGCCCCGCCTTCACATTCTCCTCTTCAGCAAGCGCGCAGCGGATTATCCCATCGTTTGATTTCGCGTTCCACTTTATGAGCCAGAGCCTCTGCTGCGCCATTCCGGCAGAGCCAAAAATCCTTGAGAATGCGCCGGAAACCGCGGCCCACGCGTCCTTTTCTGCGAGCGTTTTTTGGGAAATGAAACTGAACTTGATGTACCTCTTTTTCCCCCTCAATGTGGGCGGGATTGGATTCAGGGACTTTTTAGCCGCGGCCATTTAGCTAGCACCTTCCAGAAAATCTTTTCCAAGCCCTGCCATTTGCACGAGCTCGCTCTCTAGCGCATACGCGCTCTTTTCTGTGGAAATTATTTCATTCATCTTCTCGGCACTGATTGAACCGTAGCGCTCCTTGAGATAATCATAGCGCTCGCGCAGTGAAACTATCTTATCGTGCGTAACTCGCTTGTCCGCATACCAAACAACTTTTGCTTCAAGCGGAGTTGATTTATTGAACCCGAGCACTTCCTCAAGGCCGTGCAGCAGCAGTACTTTTCCAAATTCAGAATAGCCGATTTGCGTGAGCGCCTTTTCCGCCTCCGCTGCGTGCCTGCAATTATTCTTTATGCAATACATCTTTGCGACATCGTGCATGAGCGCTCCCTTGTCAACGCATTCCAAATCTATTTTGAAACCGTTTGAGGAAATTCCGCGCGAAAGAATATTCGCGATTCTGCGGACAGATTCCGTGTGCTTTGCAACATTTTCAGGAACCTCGTATTTTGCAATGAGCGCTGAGCACTCCTTTTCAGTTGGAAGCTTCATTTTTTCCTCTCCACAACAGTTGCGGCTGTTGGGTACGCGCCCGACCTACGGTCGGCCTGGCTCGCAAAGCTCGCAAAAATCATTTCAACCTCTCCAAAAAATCCTTTCCATTTGCCCTTGCTGATTTTAGCGCTGCTTCTTTTTTCAATCCGAGAAGCACTGCAAATGAGGCAAGGTCTTTACCGGCGCGCATCTGCGATTCATTCCTTGCGCCGCTCACAAAAAGCATTTTCACGCCCGCGCTCTCGCACAATTTTACGCACATCGCGGCGTTCTTTATCAGCTGCGAGAGGCGAAAGCCATCCGCTTCTAAAAAATCGCTGAAGAGAACGCAGACAAAAACATTGTTCTGAAGAAGAACATTCGCGGTTTGCATATCAAGAAAGCACTTCTCGGAGCTGAAGGGCTGCAGTAGCAAATCTACCCCTTTTGAATTTGCGGCCCACGCGCACATCTCTGGCGAGGAGCCGCGCACCGCAATGAAATCCGATTGCTTGCGCGCTTTCTGCAGAGCGTTGTTGTCATTATTTTGCAGAATGAGGCATGAGAGGAATTTGGTTTTGTAATTTCCTACTGCGGGTTTTTGCGGCTGCACTGAATCTGTTGCAGTGATTACACAATCGTCCTGCAGCTTTTTTGAAATTTCATCCGCCATTCCGTCTTCGACGGGAAACCGAATTATGTTAAGCGCCATAAGTTGAACTAAAGGGAAAAAGAGGATAAAAGCGTTTACTTTGCGGTGCGATCGTGCGCGCGCTGGCTTGGGAAGTTCTTCTCATGCCCCTTGCCCTTTTTAAGGCCGCGGCCCTTTTTGCCAGAAGATGTAAGCCCCCTTTCCGCCCTGTGCATGTGCTTATTTGAAGCAACCCAGTTGCGGTCCTTATCAGCCAGAACACTTGGATGAGCCCTGTCAATTAGAATGACTTCGAGGTAGGTGTTTTTTCCGTCTTCTCCGACCCAGTAAGAATTAATCACTTCGCAGTTTGGGAATTTCTCTCCCGCCCTTCTCTCCGCGATTGATTGCTTTGAAGCCCTGCGAGTGAGCTTAAGTATTCCCATTCTAAGAGGCCTTCTGCCCCTTGCAGGCCTCCTGTGCAAACCAGAGCCTTTTCGTATGCGAACCTGCGCTACCATAAAGCCCTGCTTTGCCTTGTAACCGAGAGCTCTTGCGCGCGGGAGATTTGCAGGCCTCTCAACCCTTACAACTGAAGCTTCCTTGTTTCTTTGCTCAAAATTCTTGTCGCGGTAGAGCTGCGCGTAATTGTAGTCCTTGGATTTGGACTTGGAATACTCCAATTGCAGGGTATTTGTAACCTGTTTTGAAAAACTCATTAAAACCACTTTAAACAGCTAAAAGCCGGAATAAACACTAAATTCTACTGGGGAAGGAATATAAAGGTTAGGGGTGGGGCTTGAGTTGCAAAGCCTTCCATGTAGCTCTCATCTGCTCTAGGCGCGAACTTTTAGGCGGTGGTTTTCCCTGGACTGCCCTGAGTCTTTGCAGCAGGCCGATTTGATTGCCAGAACCAAAAATAAATGCATATGCTTGTGTGGAAGTTACCTTTGCTTTCGGAACAAGCCGGGTTATGTGGTTATAATCTTGGAACCATTCGGGATGCGCAGTGTGGATATCTGCAAGAGTTTTTGCCGCATTTTGCGCCACAACATGGTCGTTATCGCAGCACGCCGTGAAAAGCGGCATTACAGCCCGTTCATCTGGCATTTTCTGAAATGCCATTGCGGCAGCATTTCTCACAGCAGGGCTTTTATGCCGAAGATGCCCTATGACCCGAGGTATTGCTTTGGTCAATCTCATTTCCGCTGCCTTAAAAATGGCATTGTCGACAACTGTACTATTTGAACTTTTCAGGCGGTCTATTATTTGCACGGGCCCTAATGTTTGCGCCCTAAGCCTTAGGGACTGCTCGCCTGCAAATTGAACAAACCTTTCCGAGTCGACAAGCCGCAGCCCGCTTTTTGGGGAAACGCTCTCTTCGTGGATCCGCCTATAATGAGTGCCAGTTACGCTTTTGTGTACTCGTCCCATGATTTAAATTGAAATCTGCCAAATAAAAGGCTTGCCCTTGGCCAATAGTTTTGCATTTAAGCCTTTTCAGCGCAACTTCTTTTCATGGAAACCACTGAATTAAAGGTCGGCTCAGATTCGTGCGACAAATGCACGGAGCAGGCCAAAATTGTTCTCCCCTACGGCCCTCACCGATTTTGCAAGGAACACTTCAACGAATTTTTCGAAAGCCGCGTGCGCAAAACCCTGCGAACAAATAATTTGGTAGAGCATGGCGAGAAAATAGCTGTCGGGGTTTCGGGCGGCAAGGACTCGATGGTTACACTGCATCTTCTGAATAAAATTTACGGGCAGGGCGGCAGGAACAAAATAGTTGCAATAATGATTGATGAGGGAATCTCAGGCTACCGAGACAAATCAATGGAATTCGGAATCAAATATTGCAAAGCGCACGGGATTGAATACATCACCGCGAATTTTGAAAAAGAAATCGGCATTACTACTGCCGATGTTGCAGAGCAGATACACGCAGGTAATCTGGGCGGCGCCTCCTGCAGCTACTGCGGGGTTTTTCGAAGGAGCGTTCTTAGCAGAAAAGCCTCTGAAATCGGCGCTGACAAATTAGCCACTGGGCATAATATGGATGATGAGTGCCAGAGCATTCTAATGAACCTTTTTTCGAACGATTTCGCGCGGCTTTCGCGCCTTGGAGAAGTCGCGGGGAATATGAAATTGAAAGGCACGGTTGCGCGCATAAAGCCGCTTTATGACACTCCTGAAAAGGAAATAATTGCATACGCCGCGCTCAATGGAATTGAGCACTATAGCGAGGAGTGCTGCCCTCATTCATGGATGGCAAAGCGCAACCAGTACCGCAAGCTTCTAAATGAACTTGAAAGTTCGCAGCCGGGAACTAAGCATGGGATAATGGCATCATTTAGAAATCTCAAGCCAATGCTTGTTGAAATGCAGAAAGGAAGCGCAGAAGCGATAATGGAATGCGCGCAGTGCGGGGAGCCTGCTAATTCTGAACTGTGCGGGACCTGCAGGCAGCTTGGGAAGATTATGGAGGCGCGCGGGAAAGGAAAAAATACGGCAAAGCAAAGGATGGCAAAGGGCGAGAGCTGCGCCTTGATGAAGGGCACCGCAAACAAGGAAATGCTAGCCGCGCACCGGCAGTGAACCCCCAAAAAGCATAAATAATAGTTAGACGTAAGTATCATTTAGGTGATACACTTGATGGAACTAAAGGTAAAGAAATGGGGCAACTCGATGGCAGTCATAATACCAGATTATGCCGTGAAGGAAAAAAAACTCGCAGAAGATGACAGTATATTCCTAGACATAGTGAAAAAGGCCGATTTTTCTGAGGATTTTGGCAAACTCAAGCACATCAAGTCTTCCGGCCAGAAAATAAAAGATTTCATGAAGAAGGGCTGGGAATGACGGAAAAATATTTTTTCGATACCTATGCATTTATCGAAATACTCAAGGGCAACCCCAATTACAAAAAATACCAAAACGTCGGGGTGCTTACCACTAAATTTAACCTGATGGAGTTGCATTATTGGCTCCTTTCGGCGGAAGGTGGCGAATCCGCGGACAAATATTATGACAAGTATGAAAAATTTGCCGCCCAGATTGATTCCTCAGACATAAAGCTCGCTACACGGTTCAGGCTTGAAAACAAAAAGGCGAATCTCTCATATGCGGATTGTTTAGGTTATGTTATGGCTAAAACAAGGAATGCCCTGTTTCTCACGGGGGATAAGGCATTTAGCGGAATTAAAAACGTCGAATTTGTGAAATGAAATCATTTCTTTGCAGACTTTGACTTGCGCAGCCAGAATTCCATCCGGTAAATCTGCCCGCCCATTCTATACCGGCTTCTCATATACTCGGTGCGCATTTCCGCCCAAGTGTTCGGCGATGGAAGTGGTTTTGAATCAACACCGTGCTTGGCAGCCTCGGAAGCGAGCCTTTCAAGGAAACTTTTGTTCTCGCTTGTAATGGAAATTATCCCGCCGGGAAGAAGAATATTTCTTGCGTGAGAAAAAAGCTTTGGAAAATTGAAATGGTCTTCCCTGCCTTTGCCTGTGGGATCAGGCATATCAATGCTGACATTCGCTGTGCACTGCCCATTAGATTCCATTTCATCTATAAATTGCGAAATCTTCATCGCTTTCACGACTATGCCATGTTTTTCCAGATAATCCACTGCGTAACGGATAGTAGGGTTTCCAAAGCGCGGGTTGACCACTGCGTGCCTTTCATCCTTGAATTTTCTCGCTCTTTCGACAATCCATTCTTCTCCTTCGGAGCCAACGTGAACTGTGTTGAAAACATCTCTTTGTGTAGCGCCCTTGAAAGGCCTTTTTCTGGCAGGCATAAAAGGAGAAAGATTCCCGAAGTTATTAATTATTCCTTAATGAACCAAGACAAACCATTTGGGCGACATGAACATTCTGCCAAGGGTTAAAAGCCAAGACTCACATTTTAAATAGTTTCCAGGGCTAAATCCTAGAAATAGGGCTCGTAGCACAACGGCGGTGCACATCGTTGACGAATCTAATAAGCGAAAGTTTATGGATTCAATTTCGATGGGGTTGTAGGTTCGAATCCTGCCGGGCCCAATTTAATTTAGTGAAATCACTTCATGGAAATGACGCCGGCTTTTGAAGCGTTGGTAAAAATAGTTTTTGGAATACTGGAACCTGGGAAAATATTTTTCGCCTTCAGCGTCCTTAACGTCATTGAAAACAAGTCTTCTGCTGCAAGAGTGGGATTTGTAGTCAGATGAAACATCAGCTCATCAAAAACCTGCTTATGCTCTAACTTGACCAAAGTTTTCTTGAATTCCCCGACGTTGGCAGCATTGATTGTTTTTCTTTGAGGAGACTTTCCAGCCCAAGTATTCACCAAAGCCGACCTTGACCCTTGTAAAATAGGGCGCACCTCACCGGGTTCTCCTTTTACAGCATGAAACCCCGCACGCCTTTGCCGCATCACCGCCATAAATTCACTTCCTTTTCAGCGCCTTCTCCTTCTTCGCAATCGCCTGCCGCGTTTTGAGCACAGTGTCTGGGTTTAGAGAGATTGAATCTATTCCCTCTTCAACTAGAAACTCCGCAAAATCCGGGAAGTCGCTTGGCGCCTGCCCGCAAATCCCGATCTTTCTCTTCTTTGCCTTTGCAACCTTAATCACCTGCGAAATCAGGCGCTTTACAGCTTCGTTCTTCTCATTTGCGATGTGCGTTACAATTCCCGAATCCCTGTCAAGCCCGAGCGTTAGCTGAGTGAGATCATTCGAACCTATTGAAAAGCCATCGAATACTTTGGCGAACTCCTCTGCCAAAATCACATTCGAGGGTATTTCGCACATCACATAAACCTCAAGGCCGTTCTCACCCTGCTTCAAGCCGTTCTTTGACATTTCCGCAACAACTTTTCTGCCCTCTTCTGGCGTGCGGCAGAACGGAACCATCACCTTCAAATTCGCAAGGCCCATTGTATCGCGCACTTTCTTCACGGCATCACACTCTAATGCGAACGCATCGCGGAACTGCGGGTCGTAATAGCGCGAAGCCCCGCGCCAGCCAATCATCGGGTTCTCTTCTTTAGGTTCAAACCCGGAGCCGCCGATTAGGTTTGCGTACTCGTTGGTCTTGAAATCTGAAAACCGCAAAATTACTGGCTTTGGATAGAACGCCGCGGCAATCATCGCAATACCTTCCGCGAGCTTATCGACATAGAACTGCACCTTGTTTTTGTAGCCGGAAGTTAGTTTTTCAATTTCGCGTTTCGCCTTCTCATCGTTCACCTTGTCAAAATGCAAAAGCGCATTGGGATGGATTTTGATGTAAGAATTCACTATGAATTCCTCGCGCGCAAGGCCCACTCCATCATTTGGAATGAATGAAAACTCCAAAGCCTGCTCCGGGTTTCCAACATTCATCATTAAACGCGTGTGCGTTGCCGGCAAATTTGCGATATTGGTTTTTTTAATCTCGAATTTCTGCGCCCCCTCAAGCACAAGCCCTTTCTCACCTTCAGAGCAGACAACTGTGACGGCTTTTCCAACCCTAATTTTGGTTGTGGCATTGCCCGTGCCAACAACTGCGGGGATTCCAAGCTCGCGTGAAACAATTGCCGCGTGCGAAGTTCTCCCTCCGCGCTCGGTTACAATTGCGGATGCGATTTTCATAATAGGCTCCCAATCAGGGTCAGTGGTGTCCGTTACAAGCACCTCGCCCTTGCGGAAATCGCCGATTTTGGAGGCGTCACGTATCACGCGCGCAATTCCTGTGCCGATTTTTTCTCCAATGGCTTCGCCTTCAATTAAAACCTTCCCGCGCGATTTGAGCACGTACTGCTCAAGAACATTCTTGTCCTTCTGGCTCTGCACGGTTTCTGGGCGAGCCTGTACAATGAAGAGTTCATCCGTTTGCCCATCCTTTGCCCACTCCATGTCCATTGGAGTGTATTTTCCGCGCTTGTGAGAGTAGTGCTTTTCAACAAGCACAGCCCATTTCGCAAGCTGCAAAATCTCATCTTCCGAAAGGGTGAATTTTGAGCGCTCGCTCTCGTGAGTGGCAACGGTTTTGATTGACTTGTTGCCCTCGTGGCTATAAACCACTTTTATTAGCTTGTCACCGAGCTTCTTTCCAAGAATCGGCTTGAAGCCCTTCTCAAGCGTTGGCTTGAACACTATGAACTGGTCAGGGTTCACCGCGCCCTGAACAACACTCTCGCCAAGGCCCCATGCGCCATTTATGAGAACAATTTTTTCAAAACCGGTTTCAGTATCGATTGTAAACATCACTCCGCTGCATGAAATATCCGAGCGCACCATTTTCTGAACCCCGATTGAAAGCGCAATCGAGAAGTGGTCAAAGTGCTTGTCCTGCCTGTATGAAATCGCGCGGTTTGTAAAGAGCGAAGCAAAGCACTTGCGGCACGCATTTATGAGATCGTCCTTTCCGCGGATATTCAGGTAAGTTTCCTGCTGCCCTGCAAAGCTCGCATCCGGCAAATCCTCCGCAGTTGCAGAGCTTCTCACCGCAACATCCACCCCTTTGCCGTACTCCTTCTCAAGTTTTGTGTAGGCAATGAAGATTTCATCCTCGACTTCTTTTGGAATCTGGGTGTTTAGTATCATCTGGCGAACGGCGTGCCCTTTTGCCGAGAGCGATGCCATATTGCCCGTGTCAAGCCCGCGCAGCTCGGCTTTGATTCTGTCCTTAAGCCCGCTCTTTTCTAGGTAATGCCTGTAAGCATGTGCCGTAACCGCAAATCCGTTCGGGACCTTCACGCCTTTTGAAGAGAGATTCTGGTACATTTCCCCAAGCGAGGCGTTCTTTCCGCCAACAATAGGGACATCCTTAATTTCAAGCTCGTTAAACCACATCACAAATCTTTTTACGGCCATTTTTTACCATCCTCCAAAAAAATCATTCTTCAAATCTTTGGCGCTTTGCCGCCTTTTCAAGCTTCGCCCTTTTCGCGCCCTGAACTTCGGAAAGAATGCCGCTAACATCTGAAGAAAACTTCTTCTCAAATTCCGAGAGCTCCTTCATCTTCTCATCGATGCGCTTTAGGTGGTCGGCAACGGATTTGTCGCGCGAAACCATGTTTTCTGCAAGCTCCTTTTTGGTCTTGTTGTAATCTCCAATGTTTTTCTTCACGGTGTTGAGGAACTGCTCTTTGAACAGGTCGAGTGATTCCATTGCGGCCTCGAGTTTCCCCACATCCACCCTTGATTTAATCTCATCAATTTCCTTCTTCTTTTCCTTAAGCTTCTTGTCCCACTCTATCAGGTTCTCGGCGAAAAGCTCGTCAACATTCGCCGCATACTCCTTTTGGAGTTCTGAAAGGCCATCGGCATGGACCTTTGCAACTTCCTTTTTGTAAGCTGAAAACTCCTTTCTCACATCCGCAAGATAGGAATCAATGTATTTCTTTAGCGAATCGGTTGTTTTCGAGTATTGCGCATCCAGCTCTTTTTCTCGCGAGGTTATCTGCTGGTCGAGCTCTTTCATCCTTGCGATTTTTTCGCCTATCCCCTTGCTGTCAACCTGTGCAATGAGCTTGTCTAGCTCTGAAATCTTGGCCTGCATCCTGCGCGTAAGCTCCTCTTCCTTCTCAAAGCGCAGGCTGTCGATTTTCTGACGCAAATCCTCTGTGAGGCCTTCTGTGATTTTTGACTGCAGCTCAAGCGCGCTGTTTAGCTTCGCCTCATACTCATCCCTTTTGCCTTCCGAGGCGCTCATGAAATCCTCGAACTTCGACTCCATGCCAATTAGTGAAGTGTTGGTTTCGGAAATCATTTGGCTCTTCACGGTGTCAAGGCCTGAAAGGCGGTCATTTAGGGTGTTTAGGAGCTCTGCATTGAACTTGTTCTCGCCCTGTATCTTGGAGAGTGCGTTCTGAACCTTCGCACCCAAATCCTCGAGCTGCTTTGCGCGAGATTCAAGAACATCCTTTAATTCATTTGCGCGCGAATCGAGGTGCGAGTCTATTTTGGTGTAAAAAAGCGACCTCTGCGATTCAAGCACCGTTTCAATCTTCTTGGTTTCAAGCCTCATCTTCTCCGAAATCTTCTGATCAAGCACTGTGCCAAGATCTGCCCTTATAAGCTTCATTTCATTGAGCTTGGCATCCACCGTGGCAAGAATTCCCTTTTCCCAGAGCTCTGAGACATCCTCATCCGAATGCGGATCATGGGCGGCATATTTTGTAGGCTGCTTTTGCACATAAGATGCCGGCTCTGCCTTTTCTGGCTCCGGCTCATCAATTTTCGAGTAAATGTCCTCATCGTTTGGAAAGGTGAATTCCTCTTCCTTTTGCGGCTCGAGAACTTTCATAGCCTGTTTTTCTGGCAGTTTTTCTGGCTGCTTCTCCTGCGGCTTTGAATTCTGCTGCGCCTTTATCTGGACCTGCGGTGAACCCGACATTGATTTTCTGGTTTCGGCAAGCATAGTCCTCGCGGTTTCGGAATCCACTCCAACGCCTTTTAGGTTATCTATAATTTCCCTATCTGATATTCCTAGCTGCAGCAGCTTTGTTATGGATTCCTTCAGAATCGCCCTCTTGTCCAAAATCGAAAACCCCTATAGAAAAATCAGATATAATGGGGATTTCTATTATTTAAGGGTTATTCTTGGGTTTTGGCGTAATTAGCCATCAAGCGTTTTCGCCTGACACTTTTCTTTTCCGTGAATGCGCTTTTCGCTTGACACTTTTCTTTTGGGTAAAGCTTTTTCTTTTCGTGTCAACGAAAAGAAAAAGGTTTGGACCCTGCGGGAATTGAACCCGCACCCCACCCATGCCATGGGTGAATTCTACCATTGAACTAAGGGCCCTTTTGGAAGATTTCTTGTGCGGTGAATTATTTAAAGCAAGCATCTTGTGTGCGCAAAGGGGCGTTTTTAGCCTGAAACCTGCTGTGAGCCTGGGAGATGATAAATCCGCTCAAGAGAGCAGCCGTAGTTCTTTGCGTAAACAAAATCGAGCAATTTGTCATATCTTGACCCTATGCTCTTGCAGCTCCAGAGATAGTACGACCTGTTAGGATAGTGCGCCATCAGCTCCGAATTGCGCCCCTTGAGGTCCAGCGCATAAAGCACATCGCCATCAAAGGCAGTGCCGTTACGTGTTAGGTCATTGCAGGGGGAATCGGCGGCGCAGTTTCCATCAGGCGAGGAGCCCAAAAAAACAATCGCATTTGAAATGCCGGCACCCTGAACAGTGGCGTACACTTCGGATTTTGCAAGTATGCGCTCGTGCCATATTCCGGAAAAATAAGCAAGGAACAGGAGGTTGAATACCACAAAAAGAGCGATTAAGGGACCAGCGGAGATTGAGGGGCTTTTTATTTTCTCAAGCGCGAGCGCGCACAAAATGAAAAGCGCGAAGGCTGCAGGGTAGATGTATCTTGGCCCGAAAGAATTGAACTGCGGCGCGGAGTAGAAAAAATATCCAGCAACAAAAAAGAGGAAAATGAGGATAAGGGGCAAAAAGGCACGGCCATGAACTTTGCGGCTGTGGAAGGCGATTAGCAGCAGCGGAGCATAAAACGGCACCCAGAGGTTTAGCGAAACGAGCCGGTAAAACAGGTTGTTCTCAACTGCCCACCAAAGAGTTTTGCCAACATAGTAGCTGCCATCCCCAAAACCAAGGCCGTCACGCGAATCATATTTTGAGAACGGCATCAGCAGCGGGTCGCCTGTCTGGAAAAAATTGTATGCGAGCGCAATGCAGCCAACCAGCACAAAACCCGCCAAAACCGGCACAAGCCTTTGCACTTCATCTGAAAGTGCGGCCCTGAATCTTATCGCCATGTATAAATTGTAAACTGCAAAACATGCAAGCACAAT
This sequence comes from archaeon, assembly GCA_035289485.1. Classification (GTDB taxonomy): domain Archaea; phylum Iainarchaeota; class Iainarchaeia; order Iainarchaeales; family Iainarchaeaceae; genus UBA10205. Next base: position 21,754 of record DATDXA010000021.1, read on the forward strand.
CACAGCGTCGAATGGGCGGATTATAAGCACTACTCCGATTACAGCCCCCAACAGAAAGTTCGGGGCAAGGCCTTTTTCGCCAGAGAATCTCAGGGCAAGATATGTGAAGAGCGACACGAAGAGGAGCGTTGCCGGCTGCGAGTAATATGTGGAGGAATACATTATCAGGTAAGGGCTCGTTGCCATCAGCAGAGCCGCAATTTTTCCCGTTTTTTCCGAAAAAAAATCCCTGCCGATGAGATAAGTTATGTAAATCGCAAGAACTCCGAAAATTAGGTTCACGATTGCAGGAAAGCCCAAGAGCACGCCGAACATCAGAAAAAGAGGCCAGCCGGGAGGGTATTTTCCGTAGAATTTCCCATCGTCCAGCGTATGAATCACATGAAAAAAATCATTCAGCGGGTGCGATGGCACTGATAATTTTCCCTGCGAGAAAATCTGCGCGGAAATAAGGTAGGAATACTCATCTGCGGATGAGGGAAAATCGAGGAGCACGAACTGGTTTGTGAAAAGGATTAATGCGGCACAAATAACCAAAAGTGCGGGAATGAACTTCTTGCTTGCAAAAAATCCTTCAATTACGCCGCCTTCTTTTGGCTCAACAGGATTTGAAAAATTTTTCTTGCGGCTCATGGGAAAAACCTTTTCCGAAAAAGGTGCAGAAGGTTCAAAGCGCCGTCCCTGAAAGTGCGCAGCTTCATTTTGCCCCTGCGCTCCCTGTAAGGTATGGGAAACTCGGCGCACCGCAACCCCTTTGTGTATGCCTCAACTTTTAGCTCCTGCGAAAACGGCATTCCAGAAGATTCCAGCCGCAGCCTTGGGAGAATTGCGCTCCTGAACACCCACATGCCGGATTGCGAATCGTTGAGCTTCAGGCCGAAAAGCAGGTTGAGCACTGTTGTGAGCGCGGTGTTTCCAAAAAAGTGCGTGCGCCCCATTATCCCGCTCTTGAGGTTGGAGAGCCTGTCAGTTGTAATAAAATCGAGGTTTTGCTCTTCAAGTGCGCGGAGCAGCTGCGGGAGCTTTTCTAGAGGGTATGTAAGGTCGGCATCGCCCGTTGCGATGAAATCCCCTGTTGCATTTTCAAAGCCCGCCTTGTAGGCGTTTCCATAGCCGCGCCTTGGCTCTGAAATAACCTTTGCGCCTTTTGCCCTTGCGATTTTTCCGGTACTGTCTGTGCTGCCATTGTCGACAATTATAACCTCCGTGCGGTAGCCGGATTTTTTGAGAAGGGCAAGGGGGATTGAGCCTATTGTTCCTGCTATGCTCTCTTCCTCATTTAGCGCAGGAATTACAATGCTGACCTTTTTCAAACCAAGACCTTCGCAATAAGTGTAAGGATTGAAAGTGAGAAATGGTATTAAAATGGCGCTGAAAATACCGAAATAGGAATTTTAGGCGTCAGGGGGAAATTAGAAGCACATTATCGCCGCGCAAAAGAACGCGCCCGTATTTGCTCTTCACTTCGCCGCCCGCAAGCTTCTCGGCGTTCTCCAAAACAAGGTTCATGTGAACATCAAATGCTTTTAGCTCTCCGCGGAAGGAGACATTTTCCTTAAGTTCAACAAGAACGCTCTTCCCTATTGAACCGGTTAGCAAATCAAAAGGCCTGACATCATTCATAAAATCACGCTTCCGTATCCTTTGGCTTCATACGGAATAGGGAGCGCAGCTTATTTAAAATGCCGCTAAGAATGCCTCCGCCAGAACCGGTTTCTGAGGCAAGTGGAAGTCCGGCAAGCTTTGCTGCGGCCTTCTGAATACCAACCGCTGCGGGCGAACCCGGCTTTGACATCATTATGGGCGATGGGCTCTCCTGCATCGCGCTTCTTCGCAAATCATCATCATATGGAACAATAGCAAAAACCGGAAGCTCGAGCATCTTCATTATATCGTCCTTTTTTATTTCGCCCTTCTCGCCGCGCACGAAATTAATCAGTATGCCAATAGGCTTGCTTCCGAGGCGCTGCGAAATTATTTTGGCCTTCAAAACATCCGCAATGCTTGTGCTCGTCGGCATTGCAACAAGAAGAACCTCATCGGAAGCCGAAATCGCGGCCATAACATTCTTTTCAATTCCCGCGGCACAATCAAGCAGCACGAAATCGAACTGCTGCTTAATAATCCCAATTACTGACTGCAGCCTTTCGGAATCCACGCGCCTGTAATTTTCCAGGCTTAAACCTGAAGGGACGAACTTGAGCCCTGCTGGGCCGTCATAAATCGCGTCCTGAATGCTGGCTTCGCCTAGCAAAACATCGTGAAGGGTAATTGGGGAATTTTGCATGTTAAGTATTAGTGAGAGGTTTGCCATTGCGATGTCGGCATCCACAAGGCACACATTAAGGCCCCTCTTTGCAAGGGCAATGCCTAGGTTTGCGGTGATTGTTGTCTTGCCAACACCGCCTTTGCCGGAAATTAATGAAATTACCCTGCCCATGACATCACTAACAAAAAAACTATGGCTATAAATAAAAAGCTTCGCACCTTATAAAAAGGCGTAAAAAGCACAGGAAACCCCAAAAAGAGCAAAATCAACACACCACGATTATGTCGCCTGGTGATGGAGCAGGAACGAATCTATTTCGCGGGCAAGTGCGCGAAGTTCAAGCGTTGACAAATCGGAGGACGCCTTTACTATGAAAAGCTTCTTATTCAACTGGAAAATCATGTGCCAATTGCCGGTGCCGTTTGCGCGAACCATTATTGTTTCGCTGCGCGGAATCTCAGAGCGCACGTAGTTGAAGAGCGCGGCGCCGGTAACCGCCTGCGAAACCGCGTTGCCGTTTGTGGACGCTATGGCACTGCCATTTAGCGAAGAAATCACAATTTCATCCACGAGGTGCTTGCGCTTCAATGTTCCAAGGAATTCTTTTACATCAGCAGTATTGGTGTCAAAATGGTATTTTCCCAAATAATCCTCGAAGAATTTTATGTGTGCCGTTGGCTGCGCGGTGTCGTCTATGTCCAGAACCCTTTCGGCGAGCCGCTTGAGCAGCCGCCTTGCACTATTTAGCATTTATTCTCCCAATCCACTTAGCCCTAACTTCTTGAAGATATCCACTTTGGACTCTTCCTTCTTTACAACATCAGTAAGCACAGCCTTTGCGTACTCCGAAGAATACACCTTAGGCAAAAGCCTCCCTATATCGCCCCTTGAAACAACCTTGAGCAATTTGCTTTTGTCGTTAAAAGCGGTTACGAGGTCAACTTGCTGATTCGTAAGGGAAACTATGTCCGCTACAACGTAAACAGCCGCGAAAGAATTAAAAACGTGCGGAAGGGCGGAATCGCCAAAAACAGTCACTCCGTGAAGGTCATATTCGTAAAGTGAAGCGAGAAGGGAGCCTTCCTTGAATATGAGCACCCCTTCCTCTAAGCCATCATAACCGTCAATTGTCGCAACAATGTAGCCTGAGAAGCGCTTGTCAAAAAAACCCTCAAGAAGGCGCTTAACATCCATCTCCCTCAGGTTCAAATCCCTGCTTACAACTTCACCTACGGGCAGATTCATGCAATATCACTTCTAATATCAATTCCCAATAATTCTACCTTTACGGAATTATTAATGATTACCTTAACAAAAATCTATGTAAAAAGGGAGATTTGAGCAGTTAAGGGCGCCTTAACCTTCTGAGTGGGCGCGGCGTCGTTTTTGGCCTTTGAGATTTGAAAAGTTCGGGTTGCCTTGCCCTCAACTTTTCCAGCAGCTTTGGCTCTTCAAGGTAGAAAGTCCCGCCCAAAGGGTCTGCCTTATGCATCGCATAATTCCATTGAGCGACATTTTCCCACACTCGATGAGCCATATAATAGCCACTAAGGACTTCACCCAGTTTTTGCATTTTATTTGACTCCGCTCGGCTAAATTTAGCCCCTCGCTTATAACCCCGAGCGGCATCGAATTTTCTCTTTAGGCTTTCAAGTTCGCGCTCCATTCTATTTACTTCAGCCTCGGATAGTTGCGGCTTTGCCATGTTTAGTAATTGTTTTCCGTTCTTTAAAAAATTACCCCAAAATCTAACGAAAAGGCATTTAAATTGAACCCAATTAGGGATGTTAAGTTAGGGATTTGAAAAAATGGTTGACGGAGATAAGCGATTCCAGAACATGGGCACACTTAAGCCGGGCTCATATGTGCTGATTGATGGCGAACCTTGCCAGGTTAAGGGATTTGAAAAATCAAAGCCCGGAAAGCACGGAGCGGCAAAGGCAAGGATAAGCGCATTCGGGCTCTTTACCGACCAGAAAAGAAACCTGATGAAAGCCACCGATTATGAGGCCGAAGTCCCGATAGTTGATAAGGGAACGGGAAATGTTGTTGCGGTGATGGGAAGCCAGGTCCAGATAATGGACAATGCCGATTACAAAACATATGACATGGAAAAGCCAAAGGACATCTCAGGGCTTGCAAGCGGCATCGAGGTCGAATACATCAAGTGGGGAGACAAGGTGCGCATTGTAAGGAAGAAAGGCGACAAGGCGTAAAGCGAAATAAATTTTAGCTATTTTTCATTCCGGTTTATTTAGTATGGCTTATTCATACTCACCGCACAAAACTAATTTTAATGCCCAATGAAGCCGCATATTCATGCGGGTTGACTGGAGTTTTCATGCAAAGGAGAGATGGCTTGAAAAATTCGGCCATCACGGAATTTACTTTCAAGATGTTGAAGATCACATAATTGTGCAGAAGATAAGAATTCTAGAAGGCGAAGGGAAATTCAGGACAATATTCAAAATAGGTAACAGTTTTGTCACGGCAATCAAGATAGAAAAGGAGAAAAAGATCAAAGTCATAACTATATGGGCATCGAATTCAAGGGAGGTATTGATTTGGAAAAACGCGTCATCGAATGCTTCTGCGGCGGAAAAGCAGACTTGAAATTTGAGGACCTGAAAATAAAAACCGCGGGGATTACCATTAAGGATACGGGATATTACAAGTGCCGCAAATGCGCTGATAAATTCTCAACAAGCGAGCAGATGCATGATATTGACAGGAAACTCAAAACGCAGCTCAAAATGCTTGCAAAGGCGTGAATTCATTTCTTTGTTTCAATCTTCTTGAAAAGTATTTCCCTCGAGCCAAGTTTCGTTCCGGCCTTGAGCAGTCCGAATTTTACATCACCCAGGTTCCCGAGCGGAGCATTGAGCTGCTTTGAAATGCGCTCCGCGGTTTGCGGGATAAATGGCAGGAGAAGTATTGCAATCACGCGCAGAGAATCAAGAAGAGAATAGAGCGCAATCTCAGCTTTTTCGCCTTCAAGGTTCCAGACCTGTGAATCATTCACGTACTTGTTGCACGCTGAGGCGAAAGTAAAAATCTCCGCTAGCGCGACATGCGTTTCGAGCTTGTCCATTGAGGAAATTATTTTTTCGAGGTTTAGTTTCTTTGCAAGTTCTGGGTCTGTTTTCGCTTTTGGAACGATGTTATTGAGCTTTTTTTCCGAGAGCGCCATTGTGCGGTTCAGCAGGTTCCCCAAATCATTTGCAAGCTCGCTGTTGTGGCGCTCAATCAGAAGCTCTGTTGAAAAATTGCCATCTTCTCCGAGCGGGATGTCACGGAGCAGGTAATATCTCACCGTGTCGGTTCCGTAAGTTGAAGCGAGTTCGAATGGGTCAATCATATTGCCCGTTGTTTTGGAAAGCTTCTCTCCGGAAGCCGCGTTGATGAAACCGTGCACGAAAACTTTTTTCGGGGGCTCTATTCCTGCTGAAAAAAGAATTGCCGGCCAAATCACACTATGAAACCACAAAATATCCTTTCCTATTACATGCATATCCGCTGGCCAGAACTTTTTGGATTTTGCAGAAGGATAATCAACGCCTGAGAGATAATTTAGCAAAGCGTCAAACCAAACGTAAATTACGTGTTTTGGGTTATTTTTGAGAGGAATGCCCCATTCAAAACTGGTGCGCGAAACGCTAAGGTCCTTGAGGCCTTCTTTGACGCGGTTGATTATTTCCTGCCTTCTGCGCACGGGAAAAATAAACTCCGGGGTCTTTTCAAAAAAATCGAGCAACTGCTTTTGGTATTTTGACATCTTGAAAAAATAACTCTCTTCTTTTAGCGCTTCCACGGGGCGCTTGTGCACGGGGCAGAGTCCCCCTGAGAGATCTTTCTCCAAATAAAACGCCTCGCACGCGGTGCAATAAAGCCCCTCGTAAGTTCCGAGATAGATATCGCCATTATTAAGAACTTTTTGGAAAATATCACGGCACATATTTTCATGCGCAGATTCGGTTGTGCGGATGAAGCGGTCATTGGAAATGTTCCACTGCGTGCAGAGCTTGTGGAAAAACTTCACCTGCTCATCAACGAACTCCCTGGGCTTCTTTCCGGCCTTTTCTGCAGAGCTTTGTATCTTCTTGCCGTGCTCATCAGTTCCAGTTAGAAAGAAAACATTAGTTCCCTTGAGCCTCTGCCAGCGCGCGATGCAGTCAGCAACTGTTTTTTCATAGGCGTGGCCGAAGATGGGGCTTAGAGTTAGGGTAATCAATTGCGGTTGTGATATAGAAATTGCCCTTTTTGCTTGTAGCCACTTCACCCCCATCGCGCTTAACTTTTAGCTGCTTTTTTGCAGGCTTAACGGAAATTTTTGCTTTGGGCTTAGTTTTTTTCTTCATAAGCTACTTCACCAAGTTTAATCTTCTGATTACATTGGCTTCTGCCAAGTCTAAATCACGCAGCCTATCCTGATGCTGCATATATGGTCTTAATAGGCTAAAAAGCTTAAATAAAGAGGCTTTGCGAGCGATGCCAATACGCCAAAAATCCTGATGCTGAGTTATATGATTGGCTTTAGTTTCTAATTTATAAGTGCATTTAATCCCTAAGGAAAGTAACTTTTCATATGCGGTTTTGAGTAATATTCTATCGTAAGAACCAACCCTGAATCTTGCACGGTTATCATAAATTTTTATTGTGCCTTCAGCATCAACATAACCTGCAAAAAATGACAAAAAATAAGTATCATCCTGCAAAATCCAATCTTCTATTTTATCCACTTTTGGCAATAGAAAAGAGAACGTGTTATTCAAATTGCACTGAAAACTGTAAGTGCCATCATAGTCATAGAAAAAGTAATGACCATATTTTTCAAAGAGACTTTTCATCAGTTCCAACTGGGCGTTTTTAGTCGTGCTTGATTTTATGCAAATTGTAAAAGAGCTGTCTCGTTCACAGCACAAATCGCCTAGCCGGAATCCAATCAGATATGATTTTTCTATCAAATCGCCAGAGAAATCACTTTTTTCATAAATTGTATTTGTTTCCCCGCTTGATCTTGTTTCAATTTTATTGGCACGAAGTTTATCCAATACAACTGAGTGAGAAAGGCCGACCTCTTTGCCAATAGTTTCAAGTGACATTTTTCTTAAAACATACATATCGTAAAGAGTGTCATATTTCAGCGGAACTCTTTTCAATGGGCGCCTTGAAATTCCAAAATTGGCAAGATTGTTCCAAACTGTTGTCCTGCCTATGCCAAGAACTTTTGCGATTTTGTATGTGGAATAACACTTATTTTCATATAAATCGGCAAGGGTTTCTTTTGAAAGAGGAATTTTCTTTTTTGGCTCCCGGATAGGTATTTCATACTTTCTCAACCTATTCTGAATAACAGTTGCATCGCAAGAATAAATTTTAGCTATTGCATAGGTGGATTTCTTTTCTGAAATATAAAGCCGGCTAAGTTCATCTTTATCAATCGGCACTTTAGCTGACATAATATCAACTCCTCAACTCTAAAAGAAAAAGGTTACTAGGGTTCGGTGCCGGTGTCAAGTATGGCATAACTGAACAGCGAATTATGGACGGACGATTCATTCCAAATCGCCTCCGAATTCTGAGAGTATCCATAACTCCCTGTCAGTCAGCTCTTCTTCATTATAGGCTGACCTCATTGCACTCCTAAACTCTTCTTTTGATGGAAATTGTATTTTCAACATTAAACCACCTCCGAAAAACAATTTTCCGAAGACGGCTCGGGGCTTTTGGAGGCATTAAATCCTTTTGGATTCACAAGAAGACGAAAGGTTTAAGCCGAGAAAAGCCCAGCCGTAGGAAAATTGTCGGAGGTGGCTGTTGAAATAATCCACCAGACCGAAGTCTCAAACCGAAAGAATATATTCGGGAACGGCTTTTAGTTTTAATATGAAACGATTTAGTAGAGCCGAGTTAGGGCTGGCGCCACCACCCATTCCCAAGGACATAATAATTACATCTCACCCTAAAGGAAGGAACCGAGAGAGGCTTGTTACCGCACTCTTCAAAATGAAAGCTATAACTCCATCTCAGGCAAGAGAGGAGCTTGGCCTTATACATACAAGAAGAGTTACCGGTCCAATTCCACGGTCTATTGATAGGCGAAAGGCAACAGACCGCGCATCTCAGGCGGTTCTTGAAGCAGGCTTTTATCCTAAAGGCAGAGTTGGAGACGCTGCAATAGTTGGCAGCAGAGTGCCTGCAAATACTCACACTCAAACATATTATCGCCAAGGGGCAGACCAGCCAGATATTGCAACAGATGTTAGGCGGGTTAGAACTGAACTGCACGGAAAATGGAATAGAACACCCATACGCCTTTATTCGGTAGAACAAGGACAGTTGCCAGATTCAATGCATCTAAAAGGCGCGGCTAGGGCAGTTTCACATTTAAGCAGGGGAAGCAAAATACATTTTAGGGGATTTGATGAGATTGTGCCTACCCTAGCTGAGCACGGAATGTTGGATAGAATACCCTCAACGCCTTTAGGCTATGAACATGCAAGGGCAAAACATAATCCTTTTCGGATAGTTGGAAGATTTTTGGAAGTGAGTGATAACCCGCAGCATTATTCAAAATTTAGCATTCTTTCAAAAGGCAAAATGCCATTTTCAAAACTTGCCAAAAAAATGGATGGGCAAAAAGTGGGGGCCAGACGTGAAGATGAGGCTCTTGCAAATCTTCTTCTCAAAGAAAAAGGGATTAATTGCAAAATTGTCTGGGTTGCAAACCCCGAAGAAGCTGTGAGCAAAGGCGTTGTAGACTTTGCATTTGGGCATGTGACATCAGGTGGCACGGCAAAAAAACACGGATTGCACTGGAATCCAGTTTTATGGTCGTCACAAGTTGCAGTCGTTCACAAAGACGCCCTGAAAAATCCAAAAGTCACACGGTTTTTGGCCGAGTTGAAAAAACAAAAGGCCTTGCATAAATTATAAAAAAACTAATTATAATAAGGAGGTCGCTTAGAAAAAGCGGATTGAACTTCTCTTTGTGAAAAACCTGCTGACAAACAGTCTTTTTCACTAGCGCCTGCAAGCCGTGCATCCAATGCATCGTAACCTGCACTCCTTAATTTAGGCAAGATAAATGGTTCAGTTTCTAAAACTTTTTTAAGAGGGGTGGTTATTATCATCTTCTGAAAATCCGCTTTTCCAAAACCGAGATCAATCAATTCGCCCCTCGAATAACCGTGTGTTACTAATTGACCAACAGAAAAACCCCTTGCTTTGAGAACGCTAGCATTAAGCCGTCTTGCCAGCAATTGTTTAACACTGGGCCGAGTTGGCTTGGGCACAAAAAACAATCTAGTTAAGTCCTCAAATGGCATTGCCCTTGTCATGCCTTTAGCAGTTCTAGTTGATTTGGGTAATTGACCTTTTTTCAGCATATAATATCTACAATACAAAAACGATTTCCAAAAATATAAATCTTCCGCTATTGCGATTTTAGAAAAAATATGAGGATTTTGTTTTAAGGATATAAAACGGTTAGCCCATTACCGGAAGTGCGCATTTGCTTTCCTGAAAAATGCGTTGCAAAAAGGTGGGAAACCGAATTCAATCCGCTTAACTTCGATTAGCGCGTTATTCAGTAAGTACGTTTACAATACGCAAATTCTCCTAAATACGCGCA
>DATDXA010000022.1:0-32085 GCA_035289485.1 archaeon
GGATGGGTTTACAATTACGGGCCAATGTATTACGGCTCGTACTTTTTGCCGCCTGGACAGGCAACACTTGTAGGGCAGCAATACCAGCCAAAGCAGGAAGCAAAATGCACACAGCTCTCGCTCTCAACTGAAACGGTTTCAGTTAACGCTGGTGGAAAAGAGGAAGTTGTTTTCTACATAAACAATTTTTCCAGAATGGATCTTGACGTTGCAGATGTCACAATTTTCATTGATGGATTCGGAGCGGATGCTCGCAGCGTCAGATTTGATGATGTTGTAAAGAGCCATTCAAGAGCCAAAGTGCAGTTTGAAGTGCAGGCAGATAGCGATGCCGAAGGCGATAGCTTCACAGGCACAGCAGAACTTTCAGGAACATTCCGCGACGGCACATACTGCGCGCCTTCGGAAGTTTCAGATGATTTTACGGTGAACGTAAATGGAAATTCACAGGCGCAGATAACTTATGTTCCGCAAGTGACGCAGTCGAATGTGCAGGGAAGCGTCTCATACCTGCAGGCAAAGGATTCGCAGCAGAATTGGAATGAGGTTGTGGATTATGGGACTAGCCCAAATTATGGCAATTCAAATACTCAGAACTACGTAAACAACAATTACAATTCACAGAGTTACGGCAGCACAAACCAGACTGTAACCACATATTACGGCGAAAAGCAGCTTCTCACACAGAGCTGCAGCGGTCTTAGCATTGTTTCAAAGAGCGTCGTGGTAGATAGCGGAAACGGAAAAACCGTTTATTACACGCTCAAGAACTTCGCATCAGAAGATTTCAGAATAGATAGCATGGAAGGGCTAGAGAGCAGCCCTGATTTTGAAATAGCAATGTCAATGGACAACGCACGGGCTTATGCAAACTCAGAAGCCGCGCTCAAGGCAAGGTTCTCCGCTTCTGAAACCCCTTCGGGGCAGGATAGCACAGGGACTGCATACATAAAAGTTAGCGGGCATTATGGCTCAGGCATGCAGTGCGATGTCTTTTCGGATAATTTTTATGTAAGGGTAAATGGAACCGACAATTCAAGCGCTGCGGATATTTCACTTGATTCTCCTGCGCAGCTTGGAATAGCAGGAACTTCGGGCTTTCTTACATTCGCGCTTGAGAACCCATCAAATGAGCAGGTTACAGTGACCGCGAGCTCGAATGATGCTAGCGTTTCACCTGCAAAATTCACATTCGCCGCAAAAACAGGCGGAACAAGAACGATTGCAATAAACGGCTTTAATGAAAAGGAAGGCAAGGTTTTCCTCACAGTTGAAGTGAACGGCTCACAAACACTTAAAAAGTATGTAAAGCTTGTGAGCAAGGGACCTGCACAGAACGCAACGCAAAATGCGGCAAATTCAAATGCGAATGCACAGGGGCTTGGAAGCATAATCTCAACAGGATTTGCAGCGCTTGGCTCTAATGCTCTTGCGCTCGGGCTTGTGCTCCTAGTGCTCATGATTGGCTTTGCATATTACGCCACAAGGCAGTAAATACGGCAAACAGGCGCAAATGGGGGAATTGGCAAATCAGCCAACACAACCTTTTTAAAGCCTCTTCAGAAAGTATAGGTAAGCCTCTTTTCGGTTGTAAGAAGCGTTGGCCTTTTCTTTTTCGTCAACGTTTTTCTTTTCGGCACGAAAAGAAAAAGGTTGGGTGTAAACTGTATTCATGGTAAATCTTCCATGGATATAAATGCACAAAAATAGCTCATTTTGAGTTTTTTTGGCATTACAAGTACCTTCCGTGTGGTGAGCATGGCTTAGGGAAAGTACACTTTTTTAGGAATTGGAAGTTGATTCAATGGGTGCACATAAGCCGCGTTCAGGTTCGCTTGCATATTACCCTAAAGTTAGGGCAAAGAGCCAGAAGGCCGTATTCCACACTTTTCCAAAACCTGATTCTAAGGAAACCAAGGCAATTAATTTTTACGGCTACAAGGCCGGAATGGTTCACATTTTTGGAAAGAACGCGCATGACAAGAGCTTGGCATTTGGACAGGAAACAATGATACCTTCCACTGTAATTGAATGCCCGCCTCTGAAAGTGATTGGCGTTCGCGTTTATGGAAAAACGCATTATGGCTTCAAGGTGCTTGGCGAAGCAACCATTGAAAAGCCTGGCAACTACCTAAGAGAGAGAATTGTTTCATTTAAGAAAAAGGGCAAAAAGAAAAAAGAGGAAAAAAAGTATACTGCTTTTGAAGATATTGAAAAACTAAAGGACAATACCGCGGAAGTTGTACTAATTTGCGAAGCGCAGCCTTCGCTTACTGGAATCGGAAAGAAGAAGGCCGATGTTGCAGAAGTTAGCCTCTCTGGAAGCGTTGAGCAGCAGCTTGCATTTGCAAAAGAAAAATTCGGAAAGGAACTGCGGGTTTCAGAAGTTTTTGCCCAGCAGCAGTTCGTTGATGTTAAAGCAGTTGACAAGGGAAAAGGATTCCAAGGTGTTGTAAAAAGGGCCGGAGTAAAAGTTCACAGGCCCAAATCAAAAAGGCACAGGTATGTTGGTTCAATAGGCCCATGGCACCCGGCAACAGTAATGTGGACAGTAGCTAGGCCGGGACAGCTTGGATATCAGACAAGAACCGAGTACAACAAAAGAGTGCTTGTAATTGATAGCAATGCGGCGGCGGTAAATCCTCCGGCAGGATTTAACAATTACGGAACAGTAAAAAATGAATTCATCGTGCTCACTGGTTCAGTTCCGGGCCCGGCAAAAAGAATTGTTACAATTAGGCACGCTGTAAGGGTGCATAATGTGAACCTTGCAAAGTACACTGATTTGAAGCTTCCACAGGCGGTGGCTGCGAAATGAAAGCGCACATTGTTTCAATTGAAGGAAAAAAGCTCTCAGAGCTCGAACTTCCAAGGCAGTTCTCAGCAGATATAGATGAGGGGCTAATTAAGAGGGCTGTTCTTGCAATCCAGAGCGCGGGGGTTCAGCTAAAATACCCAACTCCGCTCGCGGGCAGAAACAACACGGCAATTTATGTCGGTTCAAGAGGCAAGCCAACGCAGTACAGAACGATTAATGTCGGGCACGCAAGAAAGCCGCGCATGAAAAACCGCAGGGGGCTTCTCTACGGGCGCGTTGCGGGAATTCCGGCAACAGTTGGGGGGCCAAAAGCGCACCCGCCAAAGCCAACCAAAGTTTGGGAAGAGAAAATCAACAAGAAGGAAAAGAGAAAGGCAACGGATTCGGCAATCGCAGCAACCGGAAAAATGGAGCTTGTAAAGAGGAGAGGGCATATTTTCTCGGATAAAATTTCATTTCCAATTATTGTTGAATCAAAGCTTGAAGGCATGAGCAAAACTAAAAATGTCACAGAGGCATTTGAAGCAATGGGAATAATTTCTGATGTTGAAAAGGCAAAGAACAAGAGGCAGATTAGGGCAGGAAAAGGAAAGAAAAGGGGAAGAAAGCACAAGAGCAGAAAAAGCATACTCGTGGTTGCAAAAGATTCTGGAAAAATATTTCTCGCGGCGCGAAACATTGAGGGAGTTGACGTTGTGAGCGTGCGCGAGTTGAATGCGGATATGCTCGCTCCGGGAGCGCTTCCGGGAAGGCTTACAGTGTGGACTGAGGATGCGATTAAAGAACTTGGAGCGGAGAAAAAAGAAAAGCCGGTTGTGAAAGCGGCAGTGAAGGCAGAGGCAAAGTGAAGGATTTGATGTTATGAAAATTGAAGCGCCAAAAAAGCCGAACAAGGAAGCGGCAAAGTGGGAAGAGCACATGAACAAAAAAACCCACACACAGGCCAAAGGCCCCGAAGCGGAAATAACGCACGCAAAAAAGAAGCAGAGCGTGGCGCCATCTAAAGGAAAAGTTGAAGTTGTTTCACATAAGGAAAAGGCAGTTGCAAAAGAGGTTGCGAAAGCTGCGCAGAAACATGATATGAAAAAGGCTGCGCCGGTTGCAAAAAAGGAAGAGCACAAGCCAGTGAAGGCGGAAAAAGCAAAGAACGAGAAGAGCGGAGTTTCTGCGATTGCAAGAGAAGTTAGCGTTGAGGAAAAATTGGATGATTTGAATATTTTAAAGCACCCGCTTGTAACGGAAAAGGCAGTGAACATGATTGAGGACGAGAACAAGCTCACATTTGTTGTTGACAAGAACGCTACCAAACCGACAATTAAGGGCGCGGTTGAATCGCTCTACAAGGTCCGTGTTAAGAAGGTTAGTATCCTCAACGACATGAAGGCAAGAAAGAGGGCAATAGTTACGCTCAATAAGGAATTCAAGGCAAGCGACATTGCAACCAAATTGGGAGTAATATAATTTAGGTGTGAAAATGGGAAAACGACTTAAAACCCAGCGAAGAGGTGCGGGCAGCCCAATATACACAGCAACGCTTAGGGCAAATGTTGAGGCAAAATACATCAACTACCCAAGCATCACAGACGGCACGATATTTGGCGAGATTGTGGATTTTATCCATGACGCAAGCAAGAGCGGAGTTGTTTCAAAAATAGTTTATGATAATGGAAAAGAAGAGTTCTCAATTGCAGCAGAAGGAACATTCGCAGGCCAGAGAATACAGCACGGAAAAGATGCGCCGCTTGAAATTGGAAATGTGAAAACACTCGGAAGCTGCATCGAAGGCTGCCCGATTTTTAATATAGAAAAGAACGCGGGAGATGGCGGAAGCCTTGTACGAAGCTCTGGAATGTACGCGCTTGTAATGTCAAAGGACAAAAATTACGTTTATGTGAAAATGCCTTCAGGAAAAATCGTCGGGCTTGTGGCCGAATGCAGGGCAACAATAGGCTGCGTTGGCGGCGGCGGAAGAAAGGACAAGCCCTTTGTGAAAGCCGGCAAGAGATGGCATGCAATGAGAGCAAAGCACAAGAAGTACCCATACCCAAGGGCAGTTGCAATGAATGCACTTAACCACCCGTTCGGCGGAGCAAACCACCATCCGGGCAAATCAAAGTCCACTTCAAGGCACGCAGCTCCGGGAAGAAAGGTCGGAGACATTGCTTCAAGAAGGACAGGAAGAAGGAAGAAGAGCTAAACAGGTGTAACTATGGCAAAAAAAGACTTCACATTCAGGGGAAAACAAATCGAGGAGCTTGAGGCTGTCTCAATTGAGGAGTTCTCAAAGCTTTGCACATCAAGGCCGAGAAGGTCGATTAAAAGGCACAGTGTTGAGATGAAAAAACTCCTCGTGAACGTGAAGAAGGCGGCAGATGCCCTTAAGGCCGGAAAGTTTCCAAAGCCGGTTAGAACGCATAACAGGGACATGGTTGTTGTTCCGCAAATGCTCTCAGTTACAATGGCAGTGCACAACGGCAAGGAGTTTGTGAACGTTGAGATTAAGGAAAAGATGCTTGGGCATTTCCTGGGCGAATATGTGCTCACAAGAAAGAAGCTCACGCACGGAAAGGCGGGAATAGGAGCGACAAGAAGCTCTACTGCGATAACGGCAAGAGGATAAAAAAATGGTCAAGAAAAACTACCAGGTTGGCGCGGCTTCCGCAAAGATAGCGAAAGCCATGATGACGAATAAGCCGGTTTCGCTAAAGTACAGCGTGGAAATTATTTCAAACATCAAAGGGCAGAGGGTTGAGAAGGCTCTTGCATGGCTTGGAAGGATTGCAAGCATGAAAGATTTCCTGCCGCTTAGAATGTACAACAAGAAAGTCGGGCACAGAAAAGGGGAGGCGCAGCACTTTAGCAAAAGCGGAAGATACCCGATAAGGTGCGTGAACGCATTCATAGAGCTTTTGAACACGGTGAAGGCAAACGCGGATTACAAGGGGCTTGATTCGGAGAACCTTCTGATAACGCACATGTTCGCTTCGCAGGGTTTTTCAAGAATGTCATACCAGTCGCAGGGAAGAATTTCGGGAAAAGCAAGAAAATCCAAGTCCACGCACATTGAAGTTATTGTAAGGGAGGCAAGGTAAATGATTGAAAAATATTTTGTCAAGCAGAGCCTCAACAAGGTTGAACTTGATAATTATCTTGCAAAAGAACTGGACAAGGCGGGATTTACAAAATCCGAGATAGTAAAAACTCCGCTCGTTACAAGAATTGTTGTTAATGTCACAAGGCCCGGGCTTGCAATAGGAAAAAGCGGAACGAACATAGCAATGCTCACAGAAACAATCGGAAAGAGATTTGGAATTGATAACCCGCAGCTTGAGATTAAGGAAATTGAAAGGCCAGAACTTGATGCGCAGGCGGTTGCAAACAGGTTCAAGGCGGTAATTGAAAGGGGATTTTCTTGGAGAAGCGTCATTTTCAAAGGCCTCAATGACATACTGCGCGCGGGAGCGCAGGGTGCTGAAATAGTTGTGAGCGGAAAGCTTGCAGGAAAGGGCGGAAGAAAAAAGCAGGTAAGGGTAGGTTCAGGTTATATGAAAAAGGTTGGTGAACAGGCAAGGCTTGTTGATTATGGGCAGGCAGCGGCGTACCCAAAAGTCGGAGCGATTGGAATCAAAGTGAAGATTGTAAAGCCGGACACAATATTCCCGGACAAGGAAAGGATACAGCCATACATCAAGAAGAAGGAAGATGCGGCTGCGAAAGGAGTAGCTGCGCAGAAAGCAGAAGAAGCAAAAGCTGCGGCGCCTGAAGCTGAAAAGGCAGAAGAAGTGAAAGCCGAAGTTGCAAAAGATGAAGCTGCAAAGCCTGAGATAAAGAAAGAAACTCCTGCAGCAAAAAAAGAGCACAAGGCGGAGAAGAAAGAGCACGCTGAAAAGAAAGTTGATGTTGTGAAAGATGAGAAGACAGCGGCTAAAGTCGAGGAAGGAAAGTGAAGATTATGGGAAAGAAACTTGCAGCGTTGCGGGACAATTCAACCGAGGAGCTTGAATCAAAGCTCCTTGATTTGAAAGGCGAACTCTCAAAGGAGAAGGCGCTTGTGGCATCCGGAACAAGAGCTGAGAAGCCTTCAAAAATCCGCAATGCGCGCAGGCAGATTGCAAGAATACTTACAATTATAGGGCAGAAAAAAAGAGGGGTGAAGAGCTAACAATGGCAGAAATAGACAAAATCACAGGCCTTCCAAAAGATCTTCTCGAATTCGGGGACATCACAAAGGAGTCGCAGAAAATCAAGGTGCGAACCCTTGCAAGAAGGTTTGGAAAAATTGTCACCATTGTAAGCGGCTTGGAGAACGAAGGAGAGGCAAAAAAACTTGAAAAGGAAATGAAGAGAAAACTTGCGTGCGGAGGGACCACAAAGGGCAAAGAAATTGTCCTGCAGGGAAAACATTCCGAGGCCGTGAAGGAAATTCTCAAGAAGAACGGATACAGGGAGGAATTGATTGATGCTTAAATCGGAAAAATACTGCATTACGCAAGCAAACATAATGGCGCATGAAATGATAGGCCTAAATGTTCGCGTTTTGCAAAGCACCGATAAGAGCAGAATGGGAGCTTCAGGAAAAGTTATTGATGAGACAAAAAATGTTTTTGTGATTGAAAGCAATGGCGCTCAAATGATTTTGCCAAAAGCGGAATGCGGTTTTGAGTTTGATTTGAACGGGGAAAAAGTTATGGTTGATGGAAAAAAAATCGGTTACAGGCCTGAGCTTAGAATCAAGGCCCTTTGGAGGAATTTAAATGGCTGAAAAAGTTCACAGCGATGAAGCTAAGGCAGTTCCATCGAGCCAGCAGGCGAAGATGGAACGCTCTCTCCCGACCGAAGGTGCCAAGCATGGCAAGAGCAGTTCGGGGGCTGAAAAAGTTCACGGCAATGAAGCGCACGCAAAGGAAGCCCACAACAAAACGGCACATGGGAAGGAAACACCTGATGGAAAGGCAGTGGCAATGAAGCTTGTAACGCCCGAAGGATTTAGTGTCCGCGGCGCGGTACTTACAGGGCTTGTTGTGAGCGCAAAGGCGCCCAAAACCGTGACGGTTGAGAGAATAATCACAAAATACGTGCCAAAGTACGAGAGATACAAGAAAATAAAGTCAAGGGTAAAGGCGCACAACCCGGAGAGCCTAAACGCAAAGGAAGGCGACATGGTTCTTATTGGAGAGACAAGAAAACTTAGCAAGACAAAGAATTTTGTTGTAATGCAGATAATGAAAAGGGCTGGAAGCACATGAAGGGAATAAACGCGTCAATTTTGAGGGGCTTAACGCATGGCACCATATGCGTCTGCGCAGACAACTCTGGCGCAAAAGAAGTGAAAATTATCACGGTTTACCGCTACAAGGGAAGGCGAAGGACAAACCCGAAGGGCGGAATTGCCGACATGGTAAATGTTGTTGTAAAGAAGGGAAAGCCGGAGATTAGAAAAAAAGTTGAGAAGGCGGTTGTAATCAGGGTACGCAAGGAATACAAAAGGCCTGATGGGACGCGCATAAAGTTTGAGGACAACGCGGTTGTTTTGGTTGATGAAAAAGGGCTTCCGAAAGGCTCGGAAGTTAAGGGAGTAGTTGCAAAAGAAGTTGGCGAGAGATTTCCAAAAATAGCGGGAATCAGCGCCGGAGTTGTTTAGAGGAAAAAAGGATTTGATGATTATGGCAGAAAACACAATCGGGTCAATGGCAAGTTCGCAGCCAAAAAAGCAGAGGAAATGGTACTACACCAAGCCTTTGCACTCTTCATACAAGGAGTTCTCGGTGCACCTAAGTAAGGAGCTTCGCAAGGACCTTGGAAGAAGAAGCCTTGAAGTTCGCAAGGGCGACACTGTAAAGGTTCTAAGGGGCGGAGAGAAGGTGAACGGAAAGCAGGGAAAGGTTACTGGAATTACAAGGGCAAAGCGCATGGTTTTTGTTGACGGAGTTGTTAGAAAGAAAGTTGACGGAACAGAAAAACCAGTTCCACTAAGGCCTAGCAATCTGCTCCTTGTTGCAATTGAGGATAAGGATGAGAGAAGGCTTTCAAAAAAAGGGAAGAAGGTGAAGCAAGATGGCAAATAGGGGAGAGAGAAAGAGGCAAAAGAGCATAGCAGCGCCAAAGGTGCGCGGCTTTATGAGAAAAGTGGACACTTTCACGCCAAAGAGCAAGCCAGGACCGCACAACAAGGCAACATCAGTGCCGCTCTCGTTTGCGCTAAGGCAGGTTCTAAAGCTTACAAGCAACATGAAGGAGACAAAAAAGATTCTTTCAGCTGGAGATCTCAAAGTGAATGGAACAATTAGAAAGAAGACGCATTTCCCTGTCGGAATATTTGACATTATCGAAATAGTTTCGGTCAAGAGAAAATTCAGGTTCCTTTTGGACACTAAAGGAAGGATGATTGGAAAGGAAGTTGCGCACAAGGAAGGCAACTTTAAAGTTTCAAGAATTGTGGGCAAGAGAGTTGGAAAGGGCGGCAAGATGCTCGCAACCACAAACGAAGGGTTCATCCTTGAAATCGGCAAGGAGAAAATAAATGTTGAGGATTCTGTGAAGATTTCAATTCCGGAAATGAAAGTTTTGGAAGTGTACCCAATGGACAAAGGGAGCACGGCATTCATTGTGGGCGGAACTCACACGGGAAAAACCGTAAGGCTCGAAGGGGTTCTTAGGGGCTCACTAAAGACGCACACGGTCGTTGAATTCGATGACAGCGGCAAGAAATACCAGACAGTTATTGACAATGTTTTCGTCGTCGGCAAATCAAAGCCGGAGATTGAGGCTCTGGCGTAAGGTGAAGATTATGGATTCGGAAAACGCAATGAAAAAAATCAGGATTGAGAAGGTCACAGTCAACATGGGAGTTGGCAAGACCGGAGACGAGCTTGATAAGGCCATGGAGATTATGAGAAGAATTACCGGAGCAAAGCCTGTGGCAACCGAATGCAAGGTCAAAATCCCGACATGGGGAATAAGAGAGGGCCTTACAATCGGAACCAAGGTTACGCTCAGGGGCGAACTTGCGGATAAATTCCTGCGAGAAGCCCTGCTTGCAAAGGAAAACAAGATTGCAAAAAAGAGCTTTGATAAGTGCGGCAATTTCGGATTTGGAATAAAGGAGTACATTGACATGCCAAAAGTAAAGTACGATCCAAAGCTTGGAATCCGCGGGCTTGATGTTTTGGTAACGCTTGAGCGGCCCGGATACAGGGTAAAGAAAAGGAAGCTTGCAAAGGGAAAGGTCAGCGGCTCACACATGATAAAGGCGGATGATGCGGTTAGTTTCATGAAAGAAAAGTTCGGGGTTGAAGTGGCATGAGTGAAAACAAGCCTCCAAGAAAAGACAAGCTAAGGCCGAGAATTTGCAAATGGTGCGGCACGCACAAGGGAGTAATGAGAAGGTTTGGGCTGAACATCTGCCGCAGATGCTTCAAGGACAATGCCCTCAAGATGGGATTTAGGAAGTTTGATTAGGGGATGATGGGATGAGCAGGACTGACAGTATCGCGGATGCACTGACGCACCTAAAGAACAGCGAGAACGCCGCCAAAAGGGAATGTGTGGTAAGGCCGGCGTCCAAGCTGCTAAAGGAAATCTTTAGGATAATGCAGGCAAACGGGTACATTGGCTCCTTTGAACTTATAGATGATGGAAGGGAAGGAATGTTCAAGGTCCAGCTTGTTGGAAAGATTAACGAGGCGCGCGCGATAAAGCCTAGATATGCCGTTGGCAAAAACGAGTTTGAAAAATTCGAGAAGAAATATCTGCCGGCATACGATGTTGGAACCATAATAGTTTCAACGCCGCAGGGAGTGCTAACGCACGCGCAGGCAAAGGACAAGAATACAGGCGGAAGGCTGCTTGCATACATTTACTAAAAAGGGTTGTTTTTATGGAAGGAAAAATGGTTGAGACGGTGGAAATTCCCGCAGGAGTGCAAGCAGAGCTTGCAGGCAATGACGTCAAAGTCACAGCCTCGGGCAAGGCCAATTCAAGGCATTTCAGGTCAACCGGGATTGCAATGAAAAAAGATGGCGAAAAAATAGAAATCTGGGCACTGAGCGAGAGAAGGAACGTTCTTGCAGAAGCAAAATCGGTTGCAACGCACATAAGGAACATGTTCTCTGGCCTTTCAAAGCCATACGAGTACAAGCTCGAAATCGTTTACAGCCATTTCCCAATGAACATTAAGGTAATGGATAAGGTCGTTGAGATTTACAACCTGGGCGGAGCAAAGCACCCAAGGAAAGCAAAAATAGTCGGAGATAGCAAGGTCACGGTGAAGGGAAAAGATATTTCTGTAACCGGCCAGAGCAAGGAAGCGGTTGGGCAAACTGCGGCCAACATGGAGCAGGCAACAAAAATCAAGGGCAAGGACATCAGGGTTTTTCAGGACGGAATTTACATCACGGCAAAGCCGCAAAGAGAGATGTAGTGTGAAATTTTGAAGGAATGCTTATGAAAATCGAAACACCGAAAAAGCCGAACAAGGAAGCAGCAAAGTGGGAAGAGCACATGAACAAGAAAACCCACACAGCAGCCAAAGGCCCTGATGCGGAAATAATTCCTGCAAAGAAGAAGGAGAGCGTTGCTCCTGCAAAAGGGAATGTTGAAGTTATGGCAAAAAAAGAAGCCCCGAAAGCGGAAGTCAAGCAGGCCGCTGCAACTGCAAAGCCGCAGGCACACACTGGGCAGGACCACACGCATGCGGACGGGACTTATCACGCTCATGCACATGAGCAACCTGAAGTGAAGAAGGCTGCAGTTTCGGAAACAAAAGCGGCGGCAAAAGAAACAAAGCCGGCTGTGAAAAAGGAGAAGGTTCCGAAGAAATCAAGGAAGGTTATTCTCAAGAAAAGCAAGGACGCCTCAGAACTTGTTCTGAAGGTTCGCCTCAAGGCCGGAACCCCGACATTCAGGGGAAGGTTTGGCAAGAGAAATATCAGAAGAAAGAGCATTCCGAAGTGGAATGTGTGGAGAGTTCCAAGGGGAATTGATGTCAAAAAATCCATGGCCGATGGTTACATGCCAAGGGTCGGATTTGCAACGCCAAGGGAAATTAGGCACGTGCACCCAAGCGGGTATAGGGAATCGAGCGTGAAAACCATGAACGAACTCCTTGCGGTTCCTAAGGGAAATGCAATCAGAATTGTCGCAGGGCTTGGAAGGAAGAAAAAAATCGGGATTGTTGACAAGGCAATTGAAATGGGAGTGAAGGTTCTCAACCCATAAAGGGCTGTTCACGGAAGGTTACTGTTATGAATGAAAGAAAAGCAAGGTTGGTTGCGGCAAGAATCCTGAAAGTTGGAGAGTCCAAGATTTGGATAAACCCAGAGCAGCTTGCGCGCGTTGGCGAGGCAATGACTAAGGAGGATTTGCGCGCGCTCATAAAGGAAGGGGTTGTGAAAAAGAGGCTTGACCATCTGCAGAGCCGCGGAAGGGCAAGAGTTCTGCTTGCAAAGAAAAAAAAAGGAAGAAAGAGGGGAAAGGGAAAGCGCACAGGCACAAAGAAGGCAAGGAAGGGAGACAAGAAGATGTGGATGAAGAATGTGCGCGCGCAAAGAAGGGTTCTTGCTGAACTCAAAGAGTCCGGCGCCAAATTCAAGAAGACTCCGAGGGAAATTTATCTTATGATAAAGGGAAATTATTTCAGGGGAAAGAATTACCTCAAGCAAATGGTTGAGGAGGGTTCGAAATGAGCACAAGCCCGACATATGTTGTGAAGTTCCGAAGGCGAAGGGAGTCCAAGACGGATTATAGAAAGAGGCTTGCCCTTCTAAAATCTGGAAAGCAAAGGCTAGTTGTGCGCAAAGGAAACAACTCTGTTACAGTTGAAGTGGTTTCATATGACCCCAAGGGAGACAAGGTGAGCGCATTTTTCACAAGCGCCGCGCTAAAAAAGCTTGGCTGGAAGGGCCATAGCGGAAATCTCCCTGCGGCATACCTTGCGGGATATGCGTGCGCAAAGAAGGCGGTAAAATCTGGCGTGAAGGAAGCTGTGCTCGATATTGGGCTGCTCTCTCCGGTTCATGGCAGCAGGCCATTTGCAGCGCTCAAAGGAGCGATTGATGCTGGTTTGAAGATTCCGTGCGATGCTACGGTTTTCCCAAAGGCAGAGAGGATTAATGGAAAGCACATAAGTGAGGATGCTGTAAAAGATTTCAATGCGCTAAAGGCGGCAATCGATAAGGAGTTCGGGTGATGAAAAATGCCTAGAAGGGAAAGAAAGTTTGAAACTGATGAGGAAAAGCAGGTTCGAGCGCAGGAAGCTCGCGACAAGCACCTGCAGACATGGGTTCCGAAGACAGCCGTTGGCAAGATGGTTCAGAACGGGGAAATTTCGAGCATGGATGATTTTTTCTCAAAAGGCATGAGGGTAATGGAGCCTGAGATTGTGGATATTCTACTGCCCGGAATGACCGACAAGATGGTTGAACTAAGAAAGACCGCAAGAATCACAAGGCAGGGAAGAAGCTTTTCATTTAGAGCTGCAGTGCTCATAGGAGACGGAGATAGTTACATCGGAATCGGCACTGCAAAGGACCGGGAAAGGTTCCCCGCACTTACAAAGGCGATGAATAATGCCAAGCTCTCAATAATTAAAGTGAGAAAGGGATGCGGCTCATGGGAGTGCAGATGCAAAGAGCATCACTCGGTGCCATTCAAGGCAGAGGGCAATTCATCTTCGGTTAGGGTAATACTTTTGCCCGCGCCAAAAGGCACAGGGCTTGTTGTTGGTGAAAAAATAAAGGATGTTCTAAAGTTTGTCGGGATAAAAGATGTCTGGAGCAAAACCCGCGGCAACACAGGCTCAACGCTTGACTTTGTTTGCGCGGCAGTGAATGCACTTGCGGCAACAAATGATGTTAAGTACTCTGAGGACATGGCAAAGAAGCTGGAGGAGAGGAAATGAGCTGGAAAGGAAACGCAGCTGCAAAAGCGCCAAAACAGAAAGAGACAAAGGCGCAAACAGCATCCGCTCATGCGGCAACTAAGAAGGCACAGGAAGCAGCGGGCGGCATGATTGCAGTTATTAGAATCAGGGGAACCGCGGGCGTTTCTGGAAAAATAGAGCAGACGCTTGGAATGCTAAGGCTTCACAAGTCAAATCATATGGCAATTGTCATGAATAATATGTCAATGAGAAAAATGGTTGACAAGGTGAAGGATTTTGTAGCTTACGGGGACATATCAGAACAAACACTCGAAGCCGCACTTGAAAAGAGAGGGCTGATTGAGGGCAACAAAAGAATCACCCCGGAGTTTTTGAAGGAGAAAAAGTTTTCAGGTTTTGATGAACTCGCAAAAGCGATTTATTCCGGAAAAAACAAGCTAAAAGAGCTCGGCCTTGAGCCGCTTTTTAGGCTTAACCCTCCAAAAAAGGGGCATGAGAGGGGCGGAATCAAAAAGCCTTACAGGCAGGGCGGAGCTCTTGGAAACAGGGGAAAGGAAATAAATGAACTTATAATGAGGATGATTTAGGTTTAGGTGAATTGGGGCGGTTGGTATGGTTGTTAGAAAAAGGAGAAAGAAGAACAAGATGAGGGGCAACCGCATGCACGGCGGAGGCAACACCAAAAACCGCAGGGGTTCTGGTGGAAGGGGCGGTGTCGGAAGGGCAGGAAGCCACAAGCACAAATTTTCAAAATACTGGATGACATTTGGAATAAAAAGAACTCTCAAGGCAAAGGGAAAAGAAGAGGCAATAAACCTTGAGCAAATCTCGCGCAGCATTGAAAAGTGGCTCGCTTCAGGAAGGGCAAAAAAGGAAGGCGAAATGATTGTAATTGACGGAAGCGTGCTCGGCTTTGGCAAGGTGCTTGGCAAGGGAGAGGCAAGCGGAAAGTTCAAGATTTTGAATGCAAAAGCATCAAAGGGCGCGCTCAAAAAGATTCTTGTAAAGGGTGGAACAGCGCAGGGCGCTGATGAGGCCGCGGCTGAGGATGAGGAATTCGAAGTTGACGAAGCCGAAGGGGAAGTTGAAGGCGCTGCAAAGGAAGGGGAAGAATGAGTGTACTCGAGGCCCTAAAGCCGATTTACAGCCTGCTTCCTGAGGTCAAAACGCCTGAGGAAAAGCAGACACTTAAAAAAAGGCTTATCTGGACCGGAGTTATACTGCTTATTTTTTTCCTGATGGGAAACATACAGCTTATTGGGATAAGCGGCCAGAGCCTTGGCGGGCAGCTTGAAAGCGCGCAGATTGTACTTGCACTAAAAATCGGAACTCTGATAAGCGCAGGGATTGGCCCGATAGTTCTTGCATCGATTATACTCCAGCTTCTAATCGGCGGAGGCCTCATAAAACTCGACCTCTCAAACCCTGCCGAGAAGGCGCAGTTTAGCGGAACGCAAAAACTTCTTGCGATAGTTCTCAGTTTTGTTGAAGGATTTTTTTACCTTGCGGGCGGCCTCTTGGTTGCAGAGCCCGGAATGTTCCTATTTGTCCTCCTGCAGATGGCATTTGGCTCGATACTTCTGCTTTACATGGATGAAGTGGTTTCAAAATACGGAATCGGTTCTGGAATCGGCCTATTCATCGCGGGCGGAGTTGCAGAAGAGATTTTCTGGAGGGCATTCTCGCCGCTTGATGTTTCAAGAAACATTACCGGCCTTGACGGCTCTGGCCTTGTGTTTGTATTCATACGTGAGATTGGAAGCAGCATAGGAAGCGCGCTCGTGGCTATGCTCCCGATAATATTCACTCTCGTGGTGTTCTTTGTTGTTGTTTACGCGGAAGGAATACATGTGAACATACCAATCACAATGGGCGCAAGGGGCACTGGGGGAAGATACCCAGTAAAATTCCTCTATGTGTCCAACATGCCAGTTATTTTGGCGGCGGCGCTGTTTGCAAACATACAGATTTGGGCAACGCTTGTGAAAGGAAGGGTTCCCATACTCGAAAATATTATAGGGGGGCTTGCCGCAATTGTAAGCGCGCCAACCCAACTTGTGGAAAAAATTTTCTTAGAAGGCCTCTCCCCGGAAATTTTAAATCAGATAGTGCAAAGCATAACCACTCTGCAGTTTGTGGGGCTTGGAGGCGAAATAATACACGGTTTCCTCTACATAATTGTGCTTACGATTTTGTGCATAGTCTTTGGAAAGTTCTGGATAGAACTCGGAGGACAGGGTTCAGAGAGGGTTGCAGCGCAGCTTGATAAGGCAGGAATGTCAATACCAGGGTTTAGAAGGGACCCGCGCGTGATAAAACAGGTGCTTGATAGGTACATTCCAACCATTACAATACTTGGCTCTGCGTTTGTTGGTATCTTGGCAGGTTTTGCAGACCTTACTGGGGCACTTGGAACAGGAACCGGAATTTTGCTCACTGTTGGCATAGTTTACAGGCTCTATGAGGAGCTTGCAAAGCAGCAGCTTGCCGAAATGCACCCAATGCTTGGGGCATTTTTTGGCGGATGATTGGGGTTTTAAAAGGTATTGGGAGGAGATTTCTAAGTTGGCAATGGCGCCGGCAACGGCTCTGTTCTATTTGCCAGCGGTTTAAATTTCCAGTATAGGATTGGATTGAAGGTTTTGTTTGATGCTATTTGGCGCAATGGTGGACATAGCCCTTATAACGGCGGTTTTGTATGCCATTTCCCAGACTGTACAAAACAAGTTCATGAACAAGGATGACATGAAAAGGCATCAGGAAGAGATTAAGATAAAACAGGGGAAAATGAAGGAGCTGATGAAAAAGGAGGATCAAAAATCCAAAAATGAGCTTGAAACGCTTGAGCGCGAAATGATGGAAACAATGCAGAAAATGATGTCTGGCTCATCCAAAGTGATGCTGGTATCAATGGTGCTTTTTTTGCCCGCATTGTGGATTCTCGGCGCGTTCTATGGGGAGGCAATAATTAAGCTTCCGATTCCGCTTCCATGGCTCTCAAACGGATTTGACCTTTTTAGTATCGGAACATGGGGAGTTGCAATTTATAACGAAACCAACTGGTTTGGATGGTACTTTGTTTGCTTCCTTGTGCTCTCAGTGATTGTGAATATTTTTAACGGGCTGCGAAAAAAAGTGGCGGTTATTCAGAATGGTTGACAGACAAACAAGAATGAAGAAAAAGAGGTTCGCAAAAACCCCTGGCGGAAGGACCGCAATTCATTACTCACGCTCAACTACATCCTATGCGGAGTGCGCGGTTACCGGGCACAAACTCGCAGGCACAGGAAACCAGACAAAGAGCTTTGTTAGAAAAAAGGCAAAAACGCATAGAAGGCCGAGCGTGAAGTTTGGCGGAGTGCTCTCATCTGGCGCGAGAAAAGAGCTTTGGGAAAATTATGCACTCGTGATTTCCGGAAAAAAGCAGGTCACTGGAATTCCTGCAAAGCTGCGCAAGTTTGTTCAAGCATCCATCAAGGATGTTTCTAAAGATTCACTTAAGGTGAAAGCATGAGAGCGCTAGAAGTTGGTTCCGTGTGCGTGAAAACCACCGGGCGAGAAGCTGGCAACAGGGCGGTTGTAATTGACACGGTGGATGAAAAGTTTGTGCTTATACAGGGGCCAAGGGTTCGGAAAAGGAAGTGCAATATACTGCACTTGATTCCAATCGGCAAGAAAGTGAATGTAACAAAGAGTGTGACGCAAAAAGAACTGGAGCAGATGCTTTCGGAGTGAATTTGAATGGAACAAAAAGACAAACACCAGGCAAAGGGCGACAAAAGGGAAGCCCAGAGAGCGAGCTTCCAGAAAAGCTTTGAAGACCAGACCGGGCCAAAAGAGGACATTAGGCTTATTGTGAGAATAACGGGAATTGACCTGGATGGCAGAAAGCCAATTGAGAGGTCACTTACAAAAATTAAGGGAATTGGCGTACGAATGGCAAAAAACATCGCGGTTGCATTTGAAAAATCGAGCGGAATTTCAGCTTCGCTTAAGACCGGAAAGCTCAGCGAAGAGCAGAGCAAAAAGCTCGAAGAAGTTGTGCTCACTCCTGCAAAATTCGGGGTTCCTTTGTGGTCACTAAATAGGAGAAATGATTTTTACACGGGGGAGAACTCTCATCTTGTTATGAGCGATCTTGATTTGCGCCTCAGAAGCGATCTGCAGCGCATGACTGAAACTAAATCCTATAAGGGTTTGAGGCACGCATGGGGCCTGCCGGTGAGAGGCCAGAGAACAAAGAGCACTCATAGGGGCAAGGGCGGAATTGTCGGGGTTGTAAAGAAGGAGCAGGCAAAATCAGGAGCTCCTGCAACAGCAAAGACAGCTGGAGCAGTAGCGCCAAAGAAAGAGGAGAAAAAGAAGTAGTGTTTGAAGGGATATGAATGGGCGAACCTAGAAAAAAAAGAAAGCAGTATGAAACCCCAAGAAAGCAGTGGGACAAGAGGCTTTTGGAAGCGGAACGCAAGCTCGCGAACACTTACGGCCTTGTGAACAAAAGGGAAATTAGAAGGCCAATGACATGGCTCAAGTACAAGAGAAACCAGGCAAAGAGCCTGCTTGCGCTTACAATGGATAAGAGAATGCAAAGGCAGCAAGAGCTCATAAGCGGGCTTACAAAGATTGGAATGATTAGCGGAGAATCAACACTTGATGATGTGCTCGGGCTTAAAATCGAGGGAATTTTGGAAAAGAGGCTGCAGACAATGGTTTTCAGAAAAGGGCTTGCAAATAGTGTAAAGCAGGCAAGGCAGTTTATCACTCACGGCCACATCGCAATAAACGGGAAGAGAGTAAGTTCGCCAGGATACATTGTGCCGGTTAGTGAAGCGCAGGCAATTGGATGGTACAGAAAGCCGATTAAGATTGAAAACGAAAAGCCGGCAAAGGATTTGAAGAAGGAATTTGAGGAAGCTGCAGGTGCGGCGCTAGCTTCGGAAGGTGCTGTTGCGGAGAGCGCAGAAGGAAAGCCTGAGAGCGCGGAGCCTGCGCAAAATGACAAGGAGGGCGCGCCATGACAAAAACTGGAATAGTTCACATCTACGCATCTCACAATAACACAATAATTCTTCTAACAGACATCACAGGGTCTGAAACGATTGCAAAGTGCAGCGGCGGAATGGTTGTAAAAGCCCAGCACAAGGAAGGCTCCCCTTATGCCGCAATGAAGGTTGCGGAAATTGTTGCGGAGAAGGCACGCGAGAAGGGAATTGAGGAAGTAATAATCAAGGTCCGCGGGCAGGGAGGCATTAAGCCAAAGTCCCCGGGGCAGGGCGCGGAAGCCGCTATACTTTCACTTACAAGAAATAATGTGAGGATAAGAAACATCGAGAACGTGACCCCGATTCCGCATGACGGATGCAGGCGGAAGAAGAGGCACAGGAGCAAGAAAGAGTGATTGCCATGGTTGAAGTCAAAATTTTGCAGGAAAAGGAAAATTCGGTGAAAGTACTCATCAAGGACACGAACGCCGCGTTCGTGAACGCGCTGCGAAGGCAGATGATGGCAGGAACGCCTGTACTCGCAATTGAAGACATACATATTTACGAGAACAACGGCGCAATGCACGATGAAATGCTAGGCCACAGGCTTGCGATGGTGCCGCTCAAAATGGATTCGAAAAAGTACAAGGAAGGCGATATTGTAAAACTTGTGCTTGAAAAGGAAGGCCCGTGCACGGTGTATAGCAAGGACATCAAGAGCACTGACCCAAAAATCGAGCCCGCGACACTCAACATTCCGCTAACAAAGCTTGCAGAAGGGCAGAAGATAAAAATCGAGATGGATGCGCTTGTTGGAATCGGAAGCGCGCACTCAAAGTGGCAGCCGGCAATTGTTGCGTACACCGAGCTCCCAATAATAGTAAATGACAAGGGAGCAAAAGATAAGAGCTACAAGGCAGATGTCATAGAAATGCTGCTTGATGAAAAGCACAGGGACATTATACTGAAGGAAAATCAGGGCGTAGAGTATGACCCTACGGCGTTCATATTCAGCGTGGAGAGCCACGGGAACTTAACGCCAAAGGAGCTGTTTGATGCGGCGGTTGACGAACTGAAGAAACGCACGGAGGAATTCCGCAAGGAGCTGAAGAATTTAAGTTGATTGCAGTTCAAAGGCATCTGCCGCAGGGGTACCCAAGCGGTCAACGGGGCAGGACTTAAGATCCTGTGGCTGAGTGCCTTCGAGGGTTCGAATCCCTCCCCCTGCAATTAAACATTTGAAAATTATTGATTGGAAAAATTGAAGGATGAAAGATTATGAGAACCGGACCAACAAGCGAAATGACAAGGGAAATCATTGTCGACCTCGAAAAAGAGGGAAAGAAGAGCGGCAAGGCTGTCTGGCTAAAGATAGCGCAAAGGCTTTCGGCTTCATCGCGCAGAAGGGCGCAGGTAAATGTTTATTCGCTCAGTGAACTTGCAAAGAAGAACCCTGGAAAAATACTTGTGGTTCCGGGAAAAGTTCTCTCGAAGGGAAATGCCGAAGGAAAAATCGAGGTCGCATGCTTTGCCTGCTCTGAAAAAGCGCGCAAAGCAATTGAGGGAGCTAAGGGAAAAGTAATGACTCTTAAGGAATTGATTGCGTCCAAAACTGCGCCGGGCAAAATGGTGATTGTAATATGACTGTAATTGATGGAAACAACTGCGTGCTCGGAAGGCTTTCGAGCAATGTCGCAAAAAGGCTCCTCAAAAGAGAAGTCATTCACATAGTGAACGCTGAAAAAATAGTGATAAGCGGGAACGAGACAAGCATTATGGCAAGGTTTCGCACAAGGCTTGAAATCAGCCCTAAGGGAAATCCGCACAAGGGCCCGAACTATTCAAGAATGCCAGATAAGATTGTAAGATACGCGGTGAGAGGAATGCTACCGTGGAAGACACCGACAGGAAAGGCATCTTTCAAGAACCTTAGAGTTTACATTGGAGTTCCAAAAGAGCTCGAGGCGGAAAAACAGGAAAAAATTGAGAACGCAGAGAACAGGCACGGCAAGGGATTCATGACGATTGGAGAAATCAGCCTCGCTTTGGGGGCAAAGTGGTAAAAAAGGGTATTTGAACCTTTTGAAAGGGATTTTGTTTATGAGTGAAATAATTAAAAAGAAAAAAAGGAAAGGAATTACTTCCAAGGCAAAGAAAAAGGAAGCGAAAGCAAGGGCTGTTGTTCACAAGGGAAAGGGCATTGTTAGGATTAATAGAAGAAATATTGTTACGATTACTCCGGAATATGTTGTTGATTTTTTAAAAGAGCCAATAGAGATTGCAGGGCCGGTTGCGCAGGAAGTTGATATTGAAGTCCGTGTCGAGGGCGGGGGCTTTATGGGGCAGATGGTTGCTTCAAGAGCGGCAATCGCAAAGGCAATACTCGAGTACAGGCCCGATGAGAAGCTCAAAAAGCGCATGGTTGCATATGACAGGATGATGCTTGTTGATGATGCAAGAAGAGTAGAGCCTAAAAAGCCTCTTGGAAGAAAGGCAAGAAAGAAGAGGCAGCTGAGCAGGAGATGATGGACAGATTTTGTTTAATTGGAGTGCGAAGCAAGTCCAGTCGGAGACTGGACAGTCGTACCCAACAGACGAAACTGTTGAGTAGGAGGTAAAAGCATGATTGTCCCGGTAAGATGTTTTAGTTGCGGAACCGTTGTCGGTGAGAGCTATGAAAAGTACAAGGAGCGTGTCTCACGCGGAGAAGACCCGGCAGGGGTTCTTGACGATCTTGGCATTAAAAAATACTGCTGCAGGAGAATGATTTTTGCACATGTGGATTTTATGGATGAAATCCTAAGGCACAAGGGCGTGAAGTGAATGAACGCGAAGAAAAAAACCGAAAACGAAGCGGCTGAGACGGCAGTAAAAGAGCACGTGAAAGCAGAGCAGCCTGTGCAGGCTACGCCAGAATCTCATGCCAAGAGCAAAGCCGCGGCAGTGAACGCTGAGCAGTATGTTGAGAAGCGCGAAAGCAAGCCAGAGAGGAAAGGGCAGCTTGATGAAAATGAGCTAAAGCACACAAAGCTTGTTGAAACCGAGCGCTATCTGAATACGGGTTCGCACATCGGAACCAAGTTCAAATCAGGCGAGATGAGAAGGTACATTTACAAAGTGCGCAAGGACGGGCTTAACGTTCTTGATGTTCAGGTTATTGATGATAGGCTTGCGGCTGCCGCGAAGATGCTTGCAAAATTCAAGGGAGAAAAAATCGCTGTTGTTTCAAGGAAGAGCTATGGGCAGACTCCTGCAAAGGCATTTGCTGAAGCTGTTGGAGCCAAAGCGATTACGGGAAGATTTATCCCAGGAACTTTTTCAAACCCGCAGTGCACAAGATATGTCGAGCCGCGAGTGATAATGGTTACAGACCCTGAATACGATTTCCAGGCAATTGAGGAGGCAACAAGGGTTCGAATACCGGTTGTTGCAATGGCATCAACAAATAACGCGCTCAAGAATATTGATTTGGCAGTGCCGGTGAATAACAAGGGAAGAAAGAGCCTCGCTCTTGCTTACTGGATACTTGCAAAAGAAGTTCTAAAGGCGCGCGATGAGATAAAGTCTGATTCGGAATTTACAAAGACTGCTGATGATTTTGAATACAAGATGAAAGAAGGAGAAGAAGAGGAGCAAAGAAGGAACTTTGAGCGCTCTGACCGCAAGGGCGGCTTTGGAAAGGACCGCGGAAGGGGCGATTCTAGAGGCGGCGGAAGGTTTGGCGGCAGGGGCGGCGGCAGATCAGGCGGATTTGGCGGCGGGCGCAGTTTTGATAGGCAGGAGAGGCAGTTTCCAATACCTGGCAGATCGGCACCACGCTCTTTTTAGCGCAAAAAGCCCAAATTGTGCAAAATCATTCATTTGGCACCCCTAAATATGCCATGTTTTTTCATTTGCTTGACGTTTAAATAGGCTAATATTGCTCAAATTAGGTGTTTTCTGGCATTATAACGGGGGCACATTAACCGCCCGTAATTAATAATTGGCTAACCGTAAACAGTAAATTTAAATAAGCGGGTGAGCCTATATATACTAGGGCAAATTAAGGTACCTAGGTGTCCTCATGCAGGAATACGACGTAAATTCTTTTTTGGAAAAACTCGGCTTGACCGAGTACGAAGCGAAAACACTTTCCGCACTCTTTAACCTGCGGGAAGCGGAAGCGCCGGAAATTTCAAGGCTTGCGCAGGTGCCAAAAACAAGGGTTTATGATGTGCTTGACAGGCTCACGAAAAAAAATCTTATAATTGAAATACACGGCCGGCCTAAGCGCTACATGTCAATTGAGGCCGAAAAAGTTTTTGCGCTGCTAATTGAGGAGAAGAGAAAAGAGCTCCAAGAGCTTGAGAAGCGCGCATCAGAGCTTAAGGAAACAATCACGGTGAACGCAGGAGACGGAAGGCACGAGCGCGTAATGAAGGTTAAGGACAAGAGCGATTTCATGAAAATTCTCGGGCAGGAAATTGACAGCGCAAAAGAGAGCGTGCACGCAATTACCCCGATAAATAAGGAGCACGGGCTTCTTAGGGAATCTCTCAAGAACGCGAATGCGAGAAATGTTGAAGTAAAGCTTATCAGCAAAATCAACGAGGGCGGGGATAAGGTCGCAAAGGAGTTCACGCAGGCGGGCGCGTCACTTAGAGGCTTTGAGCACGGGATAAACACCTACATTATTGATGGCAAGAAAGTTGTTCTTGCACTAAGCGATTTTAGCCAGGATAAGCCCGAGTACCATTTCACGATTTGGCCGGATAACAGGCCGATGGCGAGCGCCCTGAAGAAATACTTTGATCATGCGTGGGAAATGGGCAAGGAAATATAGGTGCAAAAATGACTATTTGGGACACCGGGCAAAATGACAGGAGACATTTCGGAAAGTTGCCATGGAAAAACAAATCCTATATTTTGCTGTTTTCACTTTTATTTTTAACTCTCGCAGTATTGGTCGGCATATATTCATATTATATGTATTTT
The DNA here is from genome assembly GCA_035289485.1 of archaeon. Lineage (GTDB taxonomy): Archaea > Iainarchaeota > Iainarchaeia > Iainarchaeales > Iainarchaeaceae > UBA10205. The sequence continues at coordinate 23,654 of DATDXA010000022.1, forward strand.
TTGCTAGGGCAATATTTGTTCGCGGCAGCGGGATTTTTGATTTCGGCATTTGTAACCGGGTATATCATTTACACTTGGAAAAATAAAATGTGGTCAAATACAACTTGGGCTCTTGAGAAATTGATTTTACCTAAAAATAAAAATACAAATCTGGCCCTTGAGAAATTGGGTTTACTTAAAAAGTGAGTCTAAAAAAGCTTTTGTTATCTAATTATTTCTACATATTGGGGGCTGAATCATGGATTTCAAGAAACTTTTCGGCGCTTTTGTAAAGAGCGGAGCAGACACAGGAGAAGGCGTAGCAAAGCCTAAAGGCTCCAAGTGGTCGTTTAAAGGCAAGAAAAAAGAGTAAGCAAAAACGGCAGGGAGTAGGGGTTTTAACCTTTCCCGCGTTTACTAATTCTTATGGCAGAAAAAGAGGACGCATACCGCTACGCTGTCAAGAATGCTTTTGAGCATGGCGGGCGAGCGGATTTGGGCGCTTTAATTGGAAAACTAAAGGCGCTCTACAAGGATAAAGATGTAAAGGCACTAATGCCAGTGGCGCTTGAAGCTGTGAAGAAAGTAAACGCGATGAAGCCCGCGGAAATTGAACGGGAATTCAGATCATTTGAAGGCGGCTATGAATTGAAGCCAAAGCCCGAGCGCGAAGGCCTGCCGCCGCTTGAGTGGGCGGAGAAGGGCGCAAAAGTCGTCACAAGATATGCTCCGAACCCTAACGGGCCGCCGCATTTGGGAAATGCGCGCGCGGCATTTTTGAGCTACGCTTACGCCGAGAAGTACAATGGAAAATTCATTTTGCGCTTTGAGGACACTGACCCCAAGGTCAAAAAGCCGATGGAAAACCCGGAAGAGGAATTCCGCCAAGACCTTGAGTGGTTTGGGATAAAAATCGGCGAGGTTTATTTCGCATCAGATAGGCTTTCGATTTATTACGATTTTATGAGAAAGCTCATTGAAATGAACAAGGCTTATGTTTGCTCGTGCGAGAGCGGGAAATGGAAAGAGAAGATTGACGCAAAGAAAGCGTGCCCGTGCAGGGAAAAGGATTCGAAAAAGCAGATGGAGCTTTTTGAGAAAATGATTTCGCACACTCTTAAGGAAGGCGAAGCGGTGCTGCGGCTAAAAACCGATTTGAAACATCCTGACCCTAGCGTTCGCGACTGGTGGATTGCGCGCATTGTGGATAAACCGGAGCATCCGCGCGCAACCGGAAAAGACCATGTCTGGCCAAGCTTCATGTTTGAGAGCGCAATTGATGACCATGAGATGGGAGTTACGCTTATACTTCGCGGGCAGGAGCACGCGCAGAACTCCACAAAGCAAAAATTCCTCTATGATTATTTCGGATGGGAGCAGCCGCACGCGGTGCACTTCGGAAGGCTCTCACTTGGGGACATGGTTCTTAGCACTTCAAAAATAAAAGCAGGTATTGCAGCTGGAGAATATGAGGGCTGGGATGATATCCGCCTTGGGACTTTGCGCGCGCTGCGAAGGCGCGGCTTTCGGCCAGCGGCGCTTCAGAAAATACTGGTTGATTCGGGGCTCACTACAAGCGATGCGAACATTTCAATGCCAAAGCTTGCGGCATACAATCGCGAACTCATTCAGGATGAGGCCGTGCGCAGCACCTATTTGATGGACCCTGTGAAGCTGCAGGTGATTTCGCATGAGGAAATGGAAGTTGAAAAGGACGCTATGACATTTACCCTGCCGCGCGGGATGCACGAATTTTTGGTTTCTGCAAAGGAAGTTAAGGAAACAAAGTCGCAGGTTTTTCGGCTGCGCGGAGCTTACAATGTGAAAGTGGAAAATAAGGACGGATTTGCGCTTGAAGGCAAGTTCGCGGGCAAGGACATGGAAGGCAAACAGGTGATTTCGTGGATAAATGACATGATGGACCTTGAACTAAAGCTTGCGGACGGCTCGCGAGAAGTGGGGGTTATTGAACGGATGGATTTGCGCAGGGGAATGTATTTGTATCTGGAGAAGAAGGGGTTTTGCGTTGTTGATTCAACTGATGGCCCAAGGCCGGTTGCTTATTTTGCACATGAGTGAACACTCAGCGGGCACAGATAATAATATATATCAATTTGATATACATATTTTTAGGTGATTCTTTGGGAAATTCTTTAGTTAGAATGGAAGGCGCGCAGGAACTTATTGTGGATAAGCTTACGAAAAACGGGTTCTACAAGACACGCAGCGAAGTGATAAGGGCCGGGGTGCTCGAGCTTGCCGCAAAGCACAAGCTGTTCAAAAACGCCAAAGAGATAGAAGATGAGCTTGTTGTAAAAAAGATGAGGAAAATCTCTGAGGAAATAAGGCAGGGCAAGCGCAAAGTATTCACAGAAGCGCAGGTAAAGGCAAAATACGGCTTGAAGTGATTTAATTGTTTGAGCTCACTTACGCCGAAGGCTGGGATCGGCACTTCTCAAAATTTGACAATTCAGTAAAGCAAAAAATATGGAAAAAAATCCAGCAAATAAAAATCCTTGTAAACCCAAGGCATTTGCGGCACGGAGAAGCGTTCTTTGTTGAAGAGGCGGGGCAATATAGGATATGCTTCGAACAGGCCGGCGCTGGCACACGGCGGATAACATTTGTTGGAAACCACAAGCAGTATGAGAAGTGGTACAAGCGATAAAACGGCAACTTATTTATTCATTTGAGCCCTCGCAGGGCAACGTATTTAATCGTCAACCCCCTAATTCTACATAATTAGCTTTGGTTTCTTTTCCCGTCCCGCCAACCCTTTTAAACCCTTTCAAAGGGATTTATTCTATAAGTTCTTTTTTTGCCTATGACAATGAGAACCCCGATATGTAGGGGCTCGAGGAGGTGAGTTCAATGGCAGAATTCGTAAAATTTAGTGTACCAGAAGAGCTAAGGGCTAGGCAAGCAGGTTTGCTTGAGAAGATAAAGAAAAGCGGCAAGGTAAAAATCGGCGCAAATGAAGCCACCAAGGCCGCAGAAAGAGGAGTTGCAAAGCTTGTCGTGATAGCAGAAGATGTTACGCCGCCAGAGATTGTAATGCATCTCCCGCTGATTTGCAAGGAAAAAAACATACCATACAGCTACGTCTCAACAAAGAAAGGACTGGGACAGTATGTGGGAGTTGAGGTCGGCACCGCGGCAATAGCGGTACTTGACGAGGGCGACACCAAAAAGGAGTTCTCGGAGTTCACAAAAAAGCTGCAGGAAGCGGCGAAGTGAAGGTGATTCTTGATGGATAGAGGAACACCAGCTGAAGTTGTTGAAATACTCGGAAGAACAGGAGTGTACGGAGAAATAGTGCAGGCCCTTTGCAAAATCCTCGAAGGCCCCGAAGCCGGGCGCGTAAAGAGGCGCAATATAAAGGGCAACTGCAAAAAGGGCGATGTGATAATCCTGCTCTCAACAGAAAGAGAAGCAAAGGAAATCAAGGCGTAATGGGTGATATGAATGCCTACAGATTCGTTTACCGGAAAGGAAATCCCCAAGGGAAGGGGAATGATGTATGTGAAGAAGGACGGGACCGTGTACTGGTTTGCGGACAAGAAGTCTGAGAAGAATTTTTTGAACATGCACAGGACTCCTAGCGAAACCAAGTGGACCAACTTCTACCACAGGGAAAAGGAAATAAAGCTCAAGTCAAAGGCAGGGCAGGCGGCAAAGAAGGCCGCAAGGGAGAACAAGGCGGAGAAAAAAGGAGGCGCGTAACATGAAAAATGGTTGCGAACGAAGTGAGCAAGTTCCATCGAGCCCGCAAGGGGCGAAGATGGAACACCTTGCCAGCGGAGGTGACCGCTGATGGAGAGAACTCTTGTAATAATCAAGCCAGACGGCATAAACAGATCGCTTGCCGGTGAAGTCATCAGCAGGTTTGAGAAGAAAGGCATAAAGATAATCGGAATGAAAATGGTGCATCTCTCAGACAAGATATTAGAGGAACACTATGCTCATCTGGCCTCAAAGCCATTCTTCAAGGGAATAAAAGAATTCATGAAGAAGGCTCCGAGCATTGTAATGGTGCTTGAAGGGCGCAAGGTAGTTGACGTTGTAAGAAAACTCGCAGGCGTAACTGAAGGAACTGAAGCGCTGCCAGGAACAATAAGGGGCGATTTTTCTCTTAGCATTCAGAACACAATCATACACGCCTCGGATAGTTTAGATGCGGCCGGCAAGGAAATTAAGAGATTTTTCAAATCAGATGAGCTGCACGACTATACAAGGGTTGATTCGGAGATGGTTTACTCCGATAGCGAGAAGAAGTGAAAGCACATGCCGACGATAATTGCTATGCCGAGTGCGAAGTCAGGCCTACCGAGCCCAAGCGAGGTAGTCCGCTCCCTCAGGGCGAGCAGGTCGGGGGTGCTGTGAATGAATGTTGAGGTCAGGCGCATTGTCCCGCAAGCGAGGCTGCCAAAGCTAGAGCACGAGGGCGATGCAGGCTTTGACCTCTACAGCATTGAAGATGCAATCCTTAAGCCGCTTGAGCGAAAGCTTGTGCGAACAGGCATTAGCATCGCACTAGAGCACGGCTTTGAAGCGCAGGTGCGCCCAAAAAGCGGGCTTGCAATTGAGCACGGAATTACAATGTTAAATAGCCCGGGAACAATTGACGCCGGCTATCGCGGGGAGATAAAAGTTATTGTAATAAATCTCGGGAACAAGGAATATAAAATCGAGGCCGGAAAAAAAATCTGCCAGCTTGTGTTCAATAAAATTGAGACCGCGCAAATTGTTGAAGTGCAAGAGCTCAGAGATAGCAAAAGAGGGGAGGGCGGATTTGGCTCTACGGGGCTTTAAGTGATTTTTATGAGTGCTATCAGAAAACCAATTATCACTGTGCTTGGGCATGTCGATGCCGGAAAAACAAGAATGCTTGATTCTATACGCGGCACCACGGTTTCTGATAAGGAAGCAGGAGGGATTACCCAGCACATCGGCGCAACTGAAGTTCCGGCGAGCATCATTAAGAGCCTTTCAAAAAACATCGTTGAAAAATACAAATTTTCAATTGAAATTCCGGGGCTTCTTTTCATTGATACGCCCGGCCATGAGGCCTTTACAAACCTTCGCAAAAGGGGCGGGAGCATAGCTGATCTTGCCGTGCTTGTTGTTGATTTGCACAAAGGGCTTGAAGAGCAGACGCGCGAGGCCATTGAAATACTAAAAAGCTACAAGTGCCCGTTCATTGTCGCGGCAAATAAGGTGGATATGATAAGGGGCTGGGTCGTTGAAGAGGGCAGCATTTCTGAGAGCATGCCAAGGCAGAGAGATGATGTAATGGAAATTCTCGACACAAAAATTTACACGCTTATCGGGCAGCTGCATGAAGCGGGGTTCCCAAGCGAGAGATTTGACCGCGTGAAGGATTTCACAAAAGAGGTCGCGATTATTCCGACATCTGCAAAGATGCGCATTGGAATGCCCGAGCTTTTGATGTTTCTTGCGGCGCTTTCGCAAAAATACCTCGACAAAAAGCTGGTGCTTCATGAGAATGGAAAGTGCAAGGGCACGGTTCTTGAGGTGCGCGAGGAGCGCGGCCTTGGCAAAACAATCGATGTCATACTCTATGACGGGATGCTGCGCGTTGGCGAGGAAATTGTTGTGGGCGGCATGAACGGCATCATCAAAACCAAGGTGCGCGCGCTCTTAGAGCCAAAGCCAATGGGAGTTTCTGGCGCTACTGGCGAGAAATTTACCGGTGTTCAGGAAGTTCACGCCGCTGCGGGAGTGAAAATCGCGGCTCCCGGGCTTGATGAGGCGCTTAGCGGCTCGCCAGTGAGGCACTGGTCAGAAGTTGCGGAGAAGGAAATTTCCGAGGAAATTCACAGAATAAAGATTGATTCTGATTCGGTCGGGCCGATTGTTAGGAGCAACACTCTTGGAAGCCTTGAAGCGGTTGTGAAACTTTTGCAGGACAAGGGAATAAAAGTTAAGAAGGCGGATGTTGGGGAGATTGCGCGCAAGGATGTTTTGGAGATTGAATCGGTTTCGCAAAAGGACAAATTCAAGGGAGTGATTTTCGCATTCCACACGAAAGTGAGCGATGGGGCAGAGCTTGAAGCAAAGAAGAGAAATGTGAAGATTTTTGTAAATGATGTGGTTTACAGGCTGCTTGAGGATTATGACAAGTGGATAAAAGAGGAAAAGGACAAGGAGAAAAAAGAGAAGCTCTCCTCAGTTGTTCTTCCGGCAAAGTTCCAGATCCTGCAAGGCCTTGTGTTCAGGCACAGCGGGCCTGCAATTGTGGGTGTTCGCGTGCTTGAAGGAAAAATCCGCAAGGGAATCAGGGTCATGAACGCCGAAGGGGAAATAGTTGGAAGGGTTCTTGGATTGCAAAATGAGGGCAAGCCGATTGAAGAGGCATCTAAGGGGATGGAGATTGCGGTTTCAATTGAGGACGCGGTTGTTGGAAGGTCGGTATTCGAAAAGGATGAACTTTACAGCTACATTCCAAGCGGGCATTTCCATGAGCTTGAAACTCTTGGAGATTCCCTGTCAAGTGAGGAGATGGAGCTTGTAGAAGAGATAAAGAAAATGGAAAATACAGAGGCTGAAGCTTAAGTTTGTTTTTAGGAGGAATCAGAAATGAACATAGTGGTGTCAGACCCAAAAACCAGGAAAGCATATTCCAAAAAAATCGACAATCCCGCGATTTTTGTCGGCAAAAAAATAGGGGAGAGCGTGGAGCTTGGCCTTATGGGCCTTGATGGCTACACGGCAAAGATAACAGGCGGCTCGGACAAGGAAGGCTTCCCAATGAAGCCTGATATGGCAGGGAGCAACCGCAAGGAAATATACGTAGTAGTCGATGCAAAGAAGGGAATTAGGCAAAAAATCAGGCGCAGGGGAAACCTTGTAACGGGTGAGATCTCCCAGCTGAACCTGAAAATAACAAAGGATGGCGCAAAGCCCCTTGCAGATGTTCTTGGCGGAGAGAAGAAAGAGGAAAAGACCTCTGTGAAAGACCAGATGGTCAAGGAATCACTTGAGAATGTAGGAAAGATTTCAGCAGAAGAAGCAAAGCTCATAAAGAAGGCGAAGTAAGCAGTCAGAAAATAAAAAATCAGTTACGCCTGAATTAGAGCGTGTGAGTTGTGTGAAAAAAATGGTAAATGAAACAAAGCAGGAAGCCAAAGTTTCTGGCAAGGATAAGGCAAAGCACAGCTCGCCGGCTAAAGAGCACAAAAAAGATGCGCCGCACGCAAAAGTTGCGGGGCAGCAGGCAGTTGTAAATATCGGAATGATCGGGCATGTCGACCATGGCAAGACCTCGCTTGTCAAGGCTTTGACTGGAAAATGGGCTGACACCCACAGCGAGGAAATAAAGCAGGGAATTTCAATAAGGCTTGGGTATGCCGATGTGACATTCTACCGCTGCGACAAGGCAGCGGGCGCAGAAGGGCTAAATGCCACCGGAAAATGCGCCCCTGGAATGGGAGAGGCAACTCCGATACGCAGGGTTTCATTTATCGACGCTCCGGGGCACGAGACATTGATGGCAACAATGCTCTCAGGCGCGGCGCTAATGGACGGCGCGGTGCTCGTAATTGCTGCAAATGAAAAGTGCCCGCAGCCAAGCACGGCAGAGCATTTGATGGCTCTTAGCATTGGCGGAGTGAAAAATGTTGTTGTTGCGCAAAATAAAATTGATTTGGTGGACACGGCAAGGGCAAAGGAGAGTTTTACAGAGATTGCAGCGTTTCTAAAGCAGTACGGCTATGAGAGCGCGCCAGTGATACCGATTGCTGCAAATTTAGGAATGAATCTGGATTTGCTGATTGAAGCAATTGAGGCGACGATTCCAACTCCCAAGCACGAATCAAAGGATTTGCGCATGTTTGTTGTGAGAAGCTTTGATGTGAATAAGCCCGGCGCAAAGCCCGCGGATATTAAGGGAGGAATAATTGGCGGAAGCATTGTTAGCGGCACTCTAAAAATCGGCGACAAGATTGAAATCAACCCGGGGATAAATGGAAAGCCGGTTGAAACAACTGTGCTAAGCCTCGGAGTTGAGAGCGGAAGGCTTGAGGATGCGCGCGCCGGAGGCTTGATCGCGGTTGGAACAACACTCGACCCATTTTTTACAAAGAATGATGAGATGCGAGGGCAGGTTGTTGGAAAGGTTGGCTCTCTTCCACGGCCAGAAACTCTTGTGAAACTTGAAGTGACACCGATTGAGAGATTGATTGACAAGAAAAGCGGCGAACTAAAGGTGAATGATTTTGTTGTGCTCGCGATTGCGACTTCAACCGTTGTCGGGCAGGTTGTGCGAATGGCGGGCAAAGGGGAATTTGAAATAAGCCTGCGAAGCCCGGTAACAATTGAGAAGGGACAGAAGGTTGCGATAAGCAAAAGGGAGCAGAGCGGCTGGAGACTGAGGGCGTATGGCGTTTGCAAGTGATGCGAGAGCGCGGCTGCATGCGAGCGTAGCGAGCCGC
>DATDXA010000023.1:0-9259 GCA_035289485.1 archaeon
CCCGCCATTGTGGTGGTCGCTATCAAAGGCTTCGTGGGAGTGCGCTTCTTTTGAGGCGGCAAAATCATTTTCTGCAAAGGCTTTCCTAGCCTTTTTGACACGTTCCAAAGCCATTCGCAGAAAGTGGGATTCAAAGTGAATTTAAAGCAAAACCATTGCACGAAAAGTGGCATTGTAACAGCACGCTGCGGTTTATATATGGGAAAAGCCATTTATCGGAGCGGCAGTCCGCATTGAGTGTGCGCTAACATGCATATTGATTTCAGGCACAGGGCAATAGTTCTTTTCATTGCAATAGCGGTGGCGCTTTCCATTGCCGCGGCAGTTTTTATAAGGTCTGATGTGAACACAAACATGAAGATTGCGGGAGCCGCGGTTATCGTGCTCGCAATTGGATTCTTAATTGAAATAACTGTCCCTTCAGGGAAAAAAGGGGAAGCGCACGAAAATATAAATTACCTAAAGAGCATTAGCAAGTTCCAAGATATTGTGGAAAATGCACCCGACCCGATTGTTGTGCTGGATAAAATGGGATTTTTAACTTACATGAACAGGGCAGCGGAAGAAATTTCCGGCTATAGCAGAAAAGAGCTTGTTGGAAAGCATTTCGCGCAGATGAAAATGCTGCCTCCCGCTTCGCTTGCAAAGGCGGCAAGGGAGTTTTCAAAAACGATGATGGGAGAGCCCGGCCCGCCGCATCACCTTGATTTCACAAGAAAGGACGGGAGTGTTTTTACTGTGGACGCAAACCACCAGCCCATTTCAAAAGATGGGAAGCTCATCGGAGTCGAAGTGATATTTAGGTATTTTGGGGAAAAGAAGAAGTGAATATTTTAATTGGCTATTTTGGATTTGGCTCTAAAGGAGTGGGCGGAGTTACGCTTTTCCGCCGGATATTTTCTTGAGAACAAGTATCAGCACAACAATTACGGTTGCAACAATTGCGGCAAAGAACTGCCCAATCCCTATGGCAAGCCCTATTGCGGCGACCACCCACAAATCAGCGGCGGTAGTAAGGCCCTTTACAATGTGCTCGTCCTTAAATATCGCTCCCGCGCCCAAAAAGCCTATTCCGGTGACAAGCCCTGCCGCAATCCTGCTGGGGTCTGTAGTCCCCACAAATTCGAATGACATTATGGTAAAGAGCGTCGCGCCAAGGCAGATTAGCATATGCGTTCTAAATCCTGCAGAAATGTTATCGAGCTGCCTTTCAAGCCCTATAAGTGCGCCAAGCACAGCCGCAACCACGAGGCGTATTACAATCTCGCTTTCAACAAGCATACTGCAGAATTAGGAAAAAGTGGTTAATAAGGGTTGCGAGAGGGCTTGGAAAAGAGGTCAGCGCATCGGCACTTCAATTGCAAGCACTTTGGATTTTTCATTCGCAGCAATCGTTATTTTTTCTTCCCCTGTGATTTCTGCGCAATCACGTTTATCCAATGAGGCATCGCCGATGCGCACAGAGCCTTCTATTACGAAAACAAAAAGCCCGTGGCTTTTGGAAATTGTTATTGGAGCGCTTTTCTTCTTATCCAAAGCCCCAAGGAGGAACCGCGCATCCTGATGGATGTAAATTGCGCCCTTGCGCTTTGTGCCCGAAACTACTTCAACAAGCTTGTTTTTCATTTGCGCTGCGGAAAACTTTTTCTGCTCATAGCTCGGCTCAATGTTTAGCTCTTTTGGTTTTATCCAAATCTGCAGAAGCGCGGTTTTTTCCTTTTTTGATGGGTTTTTTTCAGAGTGCAAAATCCCGCTGCCGGCAGAGATGCGCTGAAGCTCTCCTGCATGGATGATTCCGGTGTTTCCCATGCTATCGCCGTGCTCAACTGAGCCTTCGAGCACAATGGTAACTATTTCATAATTGCTGTGCGGGTGAGTATCAAAGCCGTATCCAGGATCTATGATGTCATCATTTAGAACACGAAGCGCGCCAAAGCCCATGCGCTCTGGGTTCTGATAATCTGCAAAGCTGAAACTGAAGCGTGAGTGCAGCCAGCCGTGCTCGGAAACGCCCCGCTCAAGGGAGCGGTGAATGTTCATTGCCATTTGAATGAAATTGCCTAGCGAAGCGTTTTAATTTGAGGCGTTTATTAAGGCGGAAAGAATTTAAGGCACAGGAATGTTTGTTTTTGCATGAGGACATTAACTAAATGGGTAAGAAAAAAGGCTCGGAAACAACAAAAAAGCTCAGAGTACTTAGCCTGTAATATGGCCATCGCGCCGCAGAATTGGATTTGGATGCTCAAAAAATCGGCAAACAAGGAGTATACAATCTGAGACTGGATAATTTACAACGGACAAAAGAATTAGCCGAGCAGCATGATGCACTTTCGGGCTAATCAGACATGCTTGGAATAAAAGAAATTAAAAGCCGAAGAAAGGCGCACGCCATGGCATGGGTAACAAGAAGGCTTGCAGATTTGTTCGAGGGGCAAATTTTTAGGCGGAGTGGAAAAGTGAAATAAGGCGCCTTACCAACCCACCCCCTTAAATAAATCTTTAATCCTATTCCTAAGCGAAATAACTTGGGGTTTACGGTTTTTTGAATGGAAAAATGGCACTCAATTTCGGCAAAGGAAGCCCTTGGAGAGCTTGGCAGCGATGCGGGCGCTGGGCTTTCAAGTTCAGAAGTAGAAAAGAGGCTTGCGCAGCACGGCGAAAACACTATTTCCTCTGGGAAAAAGATTTCGGTGCTGAAGCTTCTTTTAGAGCAGTTCACTAGCCCGCTTGTGCTGGTCCTGATAGCCGCCGGCGCGGTTTCATTTTTTTTTGAAAAGGGAATAGATGCAATACTGATAATTGCAATTGTAATACTTAACGGGCTTTTTGGTTTTGCGCAAAACTACAATGCGGAAAAAAGCATCGAAGCCCTCAAAAAAATGGGCGCTCCAAAAGCGCTTGTGCAAAGAAATGGGGAAATAATGGAAATAAATTCCCGCGGGCTGGTTCCTGGAGATATTATACTTTTGCGCGAAGGGTTCAAGGTGCCTGCCGATTGCAGGCTCTTTGAAGGGAATAATCTTCGTGTTGATGAATCCATCCTTACAGGGGAAAGTGCCCCTGTTGGAAAGGCACAAGAGGCGGTTTCTGCGGATGCTGTGCTCGCGGAGCGCAAGTGCATGCTCTACATGGATACGCTTGTAGTGAGAGGAACTGCGAAAGCCATAGTTGTAGGAACCGGGAATAGTACAGAAGTTGGAAAGATTGCAAAAACCCTTGATTCGATTGAGGATGAGCCAACAAGGTTCAATACAGAAGTTGACGTTCTTGGAAAAAAAATAGGAAAGGTCGTGCTTGTGCTTGCCGTGATAATCGCGGGAGTTGTGTACTTTTTCCATAACGCGGGGCCAGTTGAGGCGTTTATTTTTTCAGTAAGCCTTGCGGTTGCCGCAATTCCGGAAGGATTGCCCGCGGTTGTGACGCTCTCTCTTGCGCTTACAACAAGAAAAATGCTAAAGCACAATAGCCTTGTGCGAAAGCTTCCGGTGGTCGAAAGCCTCGGCTCGGTTGATGTGATTTGCACTGATAAAACCGGCACCATGACTGAGAACTCCATGACGGTTAAGGAAATTTACTGCGCTGGAAAATTTTATGAAGTGACAGGAGCGGGAAGGGAAACCACGGGAGAATTTTTATCGGGCGGCAAAAAAGCGGATGCGGCTGAACTTGAGAATTTGCTTTTGTGCGGCGCTGTGTGCAACGACACAATAATTGGAAAAAATGAGAGCGGCGCATCTGATTTTTCCGGTGACCCAACGGAAATCGCGCTTATAGTTTCGGCAAAGAAAGCGGGTGTTTCTTATGCGAACATTAAGAGAATTTCTGAAATCCCATTCTCATCTGAGAAGAAAAGAATGACTGTGGTTACTCAAAACTGGAAAACAATTGCTTATGCAAAGGGCGCGCCGGAAGTGATTGCAGCTTCGTGCACTCATGCACTTGAAAACGGAAAAAAGGTTGCGCTCACAGAACCTGGGCGCGCTAAAATTCTGCAGGCGAATGAAAAAATGGCTTCAAAAGCGCTGCGGGTACTAGGGTTTGCTTACAAGGAAATGAAATCTGCAAAAGATGATGCGGAAAGCGCAATGGTATTTCTTGGCCTTCAGGGAATGATTGATCCCCCAAGAGCCGAGGTTGCGGATGCAATAAGGACTGCAAAAGATGCGGGAATTCGGGTTGTGATGCTCACGGGGGATAATAATCTCACAGCAAAGGCAATTGCCGCTCAGATTGGGCTTGGCGGAGAGGCAATTGATGGAGGGGAGGTTGCGAAGTTTTCAGAGCAAGAATTTCACGATGCGGTAATGGGATGCAACGTTTTCGCGCGCGTAAGCCCTGAGCAGAAATTTTCAATTTTAAAGCATCTTCAGCAAAAGGGTTTTAGCGTTGCAATGACCGGGGACGGAGTAAATGATGCGCCCGCGCTTAAGCAATCGGATGTCGGAATTGCAATGGGCATTAGGGGAAGCGATGTTGCAAAGGAAGCGAGCGATATCGTGCTCCTTGACGACAATTTCGCAACCATTGTAGAGGCCGTAAGGCAGGGAAGGAGCGTATTTGATAACATCCAGAAGTTTGTTTTTTTCCTGCTATCAAGCAACCTTGCAGAAGTAATGATAGTTTTCATAACAGCGCTTGCTGGTTATATTTCTTTAACTCCTGTAATGCTCCTGTGGATTAATCTTGTAACCGATGGGCTGCCAGCGCTCGCGCTCGGGGCGGATGAGCCAAAGCCGGATATTATGAAAAGAAAGCCGCGCAGCAGCAATGAGCAGATAATAAACAAGCAAACAGCGCTCAAGATGCTTGCCGTGAGCGTTATTTTTACTATAATAACTCTTGGAATATTTTTCTACTATCTTCCATCAGGCCTAGAGCTCGCACAAACAGTGTCTTTTTGCGGTCTTGTGGCATTTGAATTCCTAATTATTGGCATAATTAAAAAGGAAGAGGGAGTTAGCGTATTTGCAAACAAGTGGCTCCTTGCTGCACTTGCAATTTCAGTGATTTTGCAGCTTGCTGTGATTTATACCCCTCTTTCAGGGCTTTTCGGAGTAGTGCCTCTTGCGCTCAATGACTGGCTTGTGATAATTGCTGGCGGAATACTTGCATTCATCACTTCAAACATTGCAATTTCCGCAATCAACGCAAAAAGAAGCGCGGCGCATAATTAGCCATCTGCCTAACCTGCGCGAAAGGCATTTAAGAAAGAAAGTGCGCATACTTAGCATGGAAACGAAGTTGCTTGCATTCGGAGCATTGCTGCTTTTGATGCTAGGGTGCGTGCAAACCCCTGGCACAGGAACTAATACTGAATTCTCGCTTGGAGTGCCTTTTACTGTAACCGAAGGAAAGGCCTATTCAACAGGCGCAAATCAATACGATTTATCTGGGCTCAAAATTGAGGTTATTTCTTTTACAGATTCCCGCTGCCCGGTTGATGTGCAATGTATATGGGCTGGAGAAGTCGGAGTTAACCTGAAAGTTTCGCAGAGCAATTTGAGCGGCAACTATTCAGAAGAAATTTATCTTGGTGAAACGACTGTAAGGTCAAAAGCCGTCCTTGACCCTTACGTTGTAAATTTACAATCCGTTGATTTTGAAAAGAAAGAAGCCGTAATTGTTGTGAGCGCTTATCAGGCGCCATCTGAGCAATCCGCTTGGTTCACATACAAGCCAACGCAGTGCCTCACAAACCCATGGGAAGGGGACAACTGGCCCGTGAAGAGGCTTTTTGCAGATGAAGAGGACCGCGTAACGGCATGGTTTTCTATAGAGCAGGGAATTGAAGCGCTTGATTTTGCATCAAAAGAAGCAGATGAGGGAACTGTTGTGTGCGAGGCGTGCTCCTGCCAGCGCGGGGACACTATTGCACTTTTAGTTGAGAGCAAGGACTTTGCTAAAATGCAGTCCCTCGGATGGCAAAAAGTAACCGAACCAATCGCATGCACGATGGATGCAAGAATCTGCCCTGATGGAAGCGCGGTTGGAAGAACAGCTCCATTTTGCCAGTTTGAAGCATGCCTAGGTGAAGAACCAACCGGGCAGCAAGAATGGTTTTCATTTTCGCCAATACAATGTGGAGGAAATGAATGGGAACTCTGGCATAGGCAAAATTTAGTTGTTGACGGAGATCCATTTACGGAAAATGAAGTAATAAGTATTTGGCTAAACCTAAAATATGGCATTACAGCAATGGATTATTCCTCGCATATTGTGAGTGAAATAGTCTGCCTTGCATGCTCATGCCCACGCGGCGATGAAATAGCGGTGCTTGTTGATTCAAAGGATTCTGTGAAGATGCAGGCGCTTGGCTGGACACAAATTGAAGGAAAAGCATGCACTGAAGAGGCAAAGCTCTGTTCGGATGGCAGCTATGTGGGAAGAGAAGGACCGTGGTGCGAATTCGCGGCATGCCCAAAGATTGATTTTTTGGCGCAGAAAATAGACCAGCCCGGGTTTGAAATCGACCCTGTGCAGAAGAGCACTACAATTTACTCGAATGGAATAGTTGTTGTAAAAACTACGGCACTGCGCGAAGGGAATTCAACAACAGAAACATTTTTACTAAGCGCTGCGAAAGTTTCAGAGCTTTCAAAATTCATTGCAGCAAGCAAGGTTTTTGAAATCACTGAGGAAGATGCGAGAATGTGCATGATAGATGGCAGAACAAAAGACCTTACAGTTTCCATTGACGGAAAAGAGGCGCACATCCAGGGAATCGGCGCAGAGTGTGAGAAAGAAAACTTGAAAGCGGCGTATGATGTCTTGGCAAAAATTGATTCGGTGATGAAAAGCGCGGTTCCGACAGCGTCCATTGAGGTATAAATAAAATCAGCCAAACAAAAGGCTCAGAATCGCCTTCGGGCTTGTGAATTCTTTTGCAGCCCTATAATCCCTTTGCATTTTGGAACTAAGATTAAGCAAGTACTTGTTTTTTCCAACACGCCTCACAACAAAGTCAAAGAGCCATTGATTCAAAATAAGCGTTTCAAGGAAGCTAAATCCATTAACTTCCGGCTGCAAAATGCCCCAGAGCATTTCATCATACTCTTGCAGGCTCTTCGCGCTGAAATCATTTCTCTCAAACGCATTTTCTATTGCGCGCGCTGCGATTTTTCCAGTTCGCATGGACGGCCCAACGCCCTCTCCGCTAAATGTCATTGCAAAAGCGCCGGCATCGCCGCAGAGAACAAACCCATCTCCGCTGCACTTCCTTCTCTTCCCAAGAACGCTAAGGCCCCATACGCCTGTAGCGCTCACCTTTTTTGCCCCTGAAAACCTAGATGCAAACTTTTCTGAGGAAATTAGTTCATCGAGCTTTTTGTAAAGTTTTATTTTTCCTTTTTCGATGTCCTCTAGGCGCATTCCGATTCCCACATTGCAGGTTTTCTCATCAACCGGAAAAATCCAGAAATATCCCGGGCAGATGCCTTTTAGGTAGTAGAGTTCGCAGCGATCCATGGGGCCTTTTACGTTTTCATAATATGCGCGCGCATTGATAGCATGCCTGCCCTTGATTTGCGGGCTTATACCGAGTTCATTTGCAAGGGGGCTTTTGCTGCCATCTGCCGCGACAACGACTTTTGAAAAAACATCGTGTATGCTTCCGTCTTTTTCGCGGTACACAACTCCCGCAACCGCAGAATTCACAATAAGCGGCCTAACGGTTGTGGCATTTTCAATGAATTCGATGTTCGCCTCTTTCCTGCACGCGCGCGCAAGCATATTATCGAATAGGATTCGGCGCACATTATACCATGGCCCTTTTTCAGCAACAGTGCTTTCAAGAAGAGGGGTGTACATTTCATGCCCTGCAGGGGATGCTACAAGCACGCCCTTTATCGGGGATTTTTCTAGTTTTTCAAATTCGGTCCAGAGCCCGAGCTCTTTAACTATATCTAGGCAAATCCAGGTCTTGTTGTCGGCACACACCTTATCGCGCGGGAACTTTTCCTTATCCAAAAGCAGCACTTTCTTTCCTGTGCGCGCAAGGAAAAGCGCGCATGTGGCGCCCGCAGGACCGGCACCGGAAATGATTACATCGTAGTTCATGGGTGAAACCTTCAATGGAATTGTTCTCTTTCTTTTTCGCTAACGTTTTTCTTTCTCTCCTAAAGAGAAAGAAAAAGGTTATGCAGGAGAGCGGATTCGAACCGCCGAAGGCACTAAGCCAGCAGATCTCTCAGACCGTACGTTTCTCTTTCTTTTCCGTCGAGGCTTTTCTTTCTCTTTAAAAGAGAAAGAAAAGGGTCGCTTGAGTCTGCCGCATTTGACCGCTTTGCTACTCCTGCAAAAAGCCCTGAATGTGGGCAAATCATAATCTCCCCGCTTAAGTATAAAAAGGCTATTTTGGGGGCAATAACAGCGCCAGAGGGCCCGGAGGTTAAATTAAAGTAAGGTTTATGGGATAGGTATTGTCTGGTGCTAGCTTGAATATCGCCATTTTCTCAGACAGCTTTTACCCTTCAACTGACGGGGTTGTTACGCAGATTAGCAACATGGCACGGCAGTTTTCTGCGATGGGGAACCGTGTTTTAGTGGTGGCGCCATCCCATACCGCGCGTTTTGAGCGAAAGGAGCTTTTTGGGGCGCAAGTTATCCTTCTCCCTTCGGTTGCACTGCCGACTTATAAGGATTACCGCATTACAATGCCGCATTCTAGTAAGGCGCTAAGAACCCTCAAGGAGTTCGGGCCGGATATTATACATATACAAACCCCTTTCAGCATCGGGTGGCTTGGGCTTAGGTATGGGAAAGCCCTGAAAGTGCCCATTATTGGAACGTATCATACCCTGCTCCCTGAATTTTTGATGTATCTTCCAATTCCGCTCATAAAGAAGATGGGTTTTGCAAAAGCGCTTACATGGAAATATACGGCGCTCTTTTACAACAAGTGCAATATTGTAACAACCCCCACTGCGGCCATGAAATCGGAGCTTGAGAAGAACGGCACGCACAATGTTTCGGTGCTCTCAAATGCGATTGATTTTGAGATGTTCAACTCCGCGCGCGCAAAGCGCAAAAATTCCAAATCACTTAAGCTCATTTATTTCGGGCGCGTGAGCTATGAGAAAAACATCGAGGTTTTGCTTTTTGGCATTAAGCACCTGATTGAAAAGAAAAGGAATGTAAGCCTCACAATTACCGGAGATGGGCCGGCCATTCACTACCTCAAAAAAATGGCGCACAAGGAAGGAGTTGTGAAAAATGTTGAATTTACAGGAAAGGTTACGGGAGAAAAGCTTGCAAAGATTGT
>DATDXA010000024.1:0-40586 GCA_035289485.1 archaeon
ACCTCAGAACAAGGACATTCCAAGGCCACATTAACGAGATTCTCTGCAAGGCTATTTGCCACAACATCGTTGTTCTGATTCACGAGATTAATGAAATGGGCGTAAATCCTTCATTCTTCTGGGGCGCAAACGAAACTTTAAGGCACTGGTGACTAATTCGGTTGGTTTATATAGGCGGGCAATTCATCGCCATTTGGTGGTGTCAATTGAATTGCCCGTATTGTTTGGCGCAAACGCCAATAATATGGTGGGGGTATAGGAAAAACAAGGGTAGAGGCCGTGTTCAACGCTGGCTTTGCCAGCGTTGTAAAAGAACGTTCATAGAACGCGATGCGTTCTATCGCAAGCATAAAGCTCCAGAAACGATTTTGAGCGTTCTCATTCAGTGGTTTAAGGGATTGACTTCAAGAGAGCTCGCTGAAGAGCACTCAGTTTGCCAGCGCAGTGTGCTGCGCTGGCTCAAAGAATATATTGGAAAATTGTACGCGTACTTGCGTGAGCGGGTTCCGCGCTTTACAAAGAAGCTTCATTTGGATGAATTGTTTTTGAAAATGCGCGGAACATTCTACTACCTCTGGGATGGATTGTGCAAAGAAACGCGTTTCTTCGTGTTTTTCTTCAGCAAAAACAGGGATTATTATTCGTGCACGAAACTTTTGGAGCAATGCCCGCAAGCGGGCATTGTGGTAACCGATGGTGCGTTCTCATACGCACGCGCAGTAAGAGAACGCTACGGTTCACAAGCTAAACACGTTCAATGCATAGAATTTGAAGACAAGAAAAACAACAATATAATGGAGCGAATGCAAAACACAGCACGCAGATGGCTACATCCGCGCAGAGGGTTCCATTCATTGGAAACAGGAACCCTCCAACTACTCGGGTTTTGGGTTTTCTACAACTTCATCCGAACACACATGAGCTTAGGAAAAACCCCTGCCGAAAAGGCAGGGGTTATTGAACCGTGGAGAAACCTCAAAAACCAAAAGGAGCGCCTAAAGGCGCTCCTAAACCGAGCCTACCTTTTATGGCACATATTCCACCAACCGAAAATGTCAGCACTGCCATAAATCAACCTGGCGTAAAGCCCCTTGACCGCTAGATTAAAGTAACCCATTTTTTATCACACCAAAAATGTCATCACCAAAAGCAAAGTGAAAACGGTAATTGCCCAGATTCCTGTGAAATTCTTTTTCACAAAAGAGCTGCTGTCCGCTGCGGAGAGTGCCACCATTTTCAGCGGCAGATAAAGCCCCACACCAAGAAGGTAGAGCCCGACTCCAGTTGCTGAAATGAAATCGAGAAAAATCCACACATAAGGCCAGAAGAGGAAAAAATAGAACACGGTGTGCTTCTCGCTAACGAACGCTGTAACGAATGCGTATCCGAGAACAACCCAGAGAAGATTATTCATGGTGATGTCTATGAACCAGACTAAATTCAGGGAGAATAGTGCCCCTACCGCGTCAAAGAAAAGTGTGGACATTTTATTCAACGCTCCCCAAAGTAAATAGTGAATCTAGTATCAACACCGCAAAAAAGCTGAATATTCCGATGTCAGTGAAGGCGGTGTCATTTAGCGAGCCTGGCAGAGCCGCTTCGCTAAGGCCAGTAAGAAGAAGATATGCAAGGCCAAACCAGAGGCCGTAAACTATTAGCTTAAAGCCCATTGTTACGCACCTCCAATGAAAAAGGTATAGAACCACATCAGAAAGTATGCGGAAACGGATGAGACGACAACAATGTATTTTCTAAGCGAAGGGACGCTCTCAACAAATCCGAGGAGCGCAAGTTTTGATGCGTAGTAGAGCAAAAGGAAGGACGCGCCGCTGAATGCAATTCCAGTAATGTCCTGCCAGTCAATTATCGCCCAGAGCAAAAAGCCCCAGAGCACGAAAAAGTAAAGGGTTTTTTTGCCTCCGAAAAAGATGTGAATCATCACATAGAAGAGGAAAACAAAGAGAATGTTGTTCAGAACGAGGTCTATGAAGAATCCTATATCTAAGCCTGCGATGGCATGTATTGCCTGCCAAAATACCATTCTTTACCTCTAGCCTGCTAATATTGGCCCTTATAGAGTATATTAAGTTAATCTTGTAACGATAAAGAGTTACTAATATAGTTGGTTTGATTCAGAGAGAGGTTTTTAAGCAATTCCTAGCGGTTTTCTTTACTCGGTGAGAGAGAGTACGACTAGACCGCCTTTTAGGCTTTCTTCTTTTTTCTTTTTCCCCGGGGTTTTTCTTTTTCTTTTTAAGAAAAAGAAAAAGGCCGGCCCCGATCGTCTAGCCCGGTCAAGGATGTCACCCTCTCACGGTGAAAACACGGGTTCAAATCCCGTTCGGGGCATTTAACGCATTAAACAGTGCCAAAAGGCGCAATTCCTTAGTTTGGGGCTCATTTGTATGGCCCTATTGCCCCGAAAAATTCACTTTCAGTAATTGGCCCCACAAGCTTATCGGTGTAGAGGCAGACCCCTTCTTTTGGCCATTTTTCCCACATTCCGCTAAAGCCTTTGCCCATTACTTCGCTGAAATATTTGGACACTTCATTGAAATGTATGAAGCTCAAATCTACGTATGAGCGGTCAGCGCTTTTCTGCTTTAACCCGTGGCAGAAAGGGTACAATTCGGCATAATTCTCCACTTTTTTATCTGAAATGAAAGGAAACATCCGGCACTCAGCCGGGCGAGCGGAGTAGATTGTGCACCCAGAATTTTCGCTATTATAGAACGTGCATGCTCCGTCTTCTCTGCGCTTGAAAACAAGCATTGGAAGCGCTATGAAAAAATCAGGAACTTTTCCCAAGTGCCCCTCGATTTTTTCAAGGATTTTTTTAGGAATTAGGCTGCTTGAAACCATTATTTTCTCTTTTTGGTACTCTGTTGGGAAGAGCTGCAAAAAGAGCTGCATGTGCTTTTCTATGAACTCATTTACTGTGAGGTTTTTGAGCCTGGCCTGAGCCTCAACCTCGTGCGGGAGCGAAATGATGTAGTAGCGCTTGCAGCACTCCCCGCACCTCTGGCACTCGAAATTCAACATAACCTTTCCGAAAAAACCTTGAGATGGAACGGTTTTAAAGGGTTAAGAAAGTTCAATTAGTAAGCTAATCAGAAGAGTTCTTTTCTTTTTAGTCGAGGTTTTTCTTTTCTTCGCAGAAGAAAAGAAAAAAGTCGGCCTCCATGGCTCAGCGGTAGAGCGGCGGTTTTGTAATTCCCGAAGGGAACAAACGAACCGCAGGTCCTGGGTTCGATCCCCAGTGGAGGCTTATTCCCATTGCAAATGGGAATACCCGTCGCACCCAACTCCTCGTTGCGCCCTTCCGAGGCGCAACTCGGACGAAACTGTTGCTTTTAATAGTAGAATAACGTAATCATTGCAGCAGAAACGGTGAAAAAAAATGCCAGACGAAAAATACATCCAGTTCATTTCAAATTACGATGACTGGGTCTCTATAAAAAAGCTCAAAATTGAGGGTGTAACAGACCCGCGCACCATAATGGAATTTTTGGCAAGCCTTGGAACCGGAATCGACAACAAGGTCGAGGCGAATTTGCGCAAAATTGTAAAGCTTGAAAAAGTTGATGCCGCAATTGCGGAGCTTGGCTTAGGAAAGAGAACGGATATTGCAAAAGCGATTGAGGATGTTTCTTCACGGAAAGTAAATGCGGTGATAAAAGAAATTGTCGAAGAGACCGCGCTGCAAACCGGCGAGAAGAAGGAAGTCGAGGGTTTTTGCAGGACCTATGCCATGAGAAAGGCGCTCAAAGAGTGCGCCCTGCCTGTCGATTACAGCGGGATTGAAATTCCCGGAATGAAAAGGCTTATGAAGAAGAAAAAAGAGTGAACACATGTTTGAACCATTGCAGCCGGAGATTGCTTTCAGCCACTTCGTCCAGGGTTTTTCAAGCGCGCCTGCAGATGTTTTTTTCCAAATAATTACCCTTTTTGGCAACCCGCTTGTGTGGTTTGCGCTCGCAGCTTTCCTTTACTGGAAAGGCGATGAGAAGAAATCTTTTTTCATAGCTTCTACGCTTCTTTTCGCGGCTGCGGTAGTTGGGTTGATGAAAGAGGCCACAGGAAGGCTGCGGCCATCTGAACCTGAATTTCGCGTGATTGTAAAGGACATAGAGTCGCCCCTTTCATTCCCTTCAGGGCACGCGACAACCATTGCTGGAATTTTTGGGTATTATTATGAAAAAATCACACACGCCGGAAGGTATGCGTGGATTGTTTTAGTTCTCTTGGTGATGCTCTCAAGAATTTATCTGGGTGCGCACTATTTAGGAGACGTAATTGTTGGAGCGCTCTTTGGGCTTTTGATTGGAAGGCTTGTGCACTACTTAGAGGAGAGGTATTCGCGCACGAAATTTAACAGGGAAACAATGCTTGAAGAAGCGGGGCTTATTGTTGCGGTGGTAGCCGCCCTTTCAATTTCACTTTTCTTCCGCTCTTTTGCGCTTGCAAGCGCGCTGCTTGGGTATTTTGCGGGAGCTTTCGCTTTCAAATTGCTTAACCACGATTCGCCAAAGCTTGATGGCAGGCACCTTATTTTGAAAGAAGCGATTGGGTTTGGAACGCTTGGGATGATTGCGACGTTAGCACTTGTAGAAGAGCTGGCGCCCGAAGTTCTTTTTGCAGCGGGCCTCTGGGTTACATTCATTTACCCGATTTTATACAACAAGGTCATTTTGGGCCGCAAAGTCCTGCAATAGCCTTTTAAATAATTCAAAGCCCAAAATAGTGCATACAATTCTGGCTAGACCCTCCTTAGCATAGTAGCTAATGCGTCCGGCTGTAGAACAACCCTTTTCTTTCGTTACACGAAAGAAAAGCGTTGACGGAAAAGAAAGTGTAAAAGCTTGATTTTTCGTTGGCGTCAATCCCCTTGCGGGGACGAAAATAACCGTTTCTAGTTTGTGCGGTTACCGGAAGATCCCCGGTGCAAATCCGGGAGGAGGGATTACACCGAAAGGTTGGCGGTTGGGGGCATCTGACTTGTGGTGCGGGTTCTTGGCCTGTGGTTAACGGGCCACAAAATATACTGCGCCATAACGGATTATGATGAGAAATTTCATTGAAAATATCCTGAAGCTTTTTCACATTGAAAAACCAATATTGCCAAAACTGCTTAGTTTTGGGTTTTTGCCAAAGTTTATTGCCTCAAGCCAAATAATCCAATATTTTCATGAACCCTTGCGAAAGCAAGGTATAAATAGTAAGATATACTCTAAAGAAAGTGATGAAATTGCATAAGATGTATTTTATAGCGTTAATTCTTTTTTTCGCTTCACTTGCAAATGCGGCCGCGCCAACTGTTGCCATTACTGACCCTGATGGGGATGGAAATTATTTGAGACAGACTCAGATAATTACTTTCACTGTAACCGACACGGACGCAAATTCCAATGCAGACGCCAACCTTTTTGCGGATATTTATGTTAGCGCAACGGCAGGAGCAAAAACAACTTTAGTAATAAACGACCTAAACTTAATGAATACTGCAAGATGTGGCGACCAGAACTTTGTTACCCAAAATACATGTACAATAGATTTCAACTTTGCAACACACGCTGATGGAAATTTCTTTTTGGACGTAAATGTTGCGGATTGGACGCCGGCCGGGGTTGTGAGGGACTCTGCACTTGACTCTTCGGCAGGAAGTTTTACCATAGACTCAGGGGCACCTGTGATAAATTTTATTTCCCCTACAGCCGGCCAGACAGTGGTTTCAAAAGTCATGCGCTTTGATGTTAATGATTCGCGTTCCCCCATAACGCTTTCTTCCATAGCAGTAAAGCTAAATGGCGTGACTTCTTCGGCATTTACTAGCGGCGCGTGCAGTTTAGTCGGGGACAAGAACTACTTATGTTCTTACACTGAAACAGGAATAAGTTCAAATCAGGATTACAACCTTACGGTGAGTGCAAGTGATTTTGCGACAAATGCTTCCGGTGACAGCAATAGGTCTTTTACATATGATTCCTCCGTTTCGGCAGTTACAATTACATACCCGTCACAAAATTTCGTTTACATCAATGTATTCGACTCCACGGTCACTTATAGCAATCCGGATTCTGATATAGCAAAATACTGGGTGTGGATTGACAATAGCTCGGTTATAGATAATGGCACAAACACGTCATATATTTTCGCAGGATTAACCCTTGGAACCCACACAATAAACGTAATTGCAATGGATAATCTCGACAATAACAGTGTTACCGCCAGTGTTATATTCTCAATATCGGCAGGGGGAGGAAGCGGAGTGGCTTGCGGTAATCTTAGGTGCGATGGCACGGAAAGCGCAGCCACATGCCCGACTGATTGTTCACCGGTATGCGGAGATAATGTTTGTACAGGCACAGAAAGCGTAAATACCTGCCCGGCAGACTGCGGCCCGGCAAAAGTATGCGGCAATGATGCGTGTGAAGCCGGTGAGAACTATAATCTCTGCCCGCAGGACTGTGAACCGCCGAAGGGACAGAAAGTTAGGGAGATTATACTTAGCAGGGAAACAAAAGGAAAGCCCGGCATCGAGGATATGCGAAAAATACTTGAGGCTGCCGGGGCTTCGGAGAATGCTCTGGACAAGGCGGTAATGGCTCACTCTAAGGCAGAATCTTCAAGGAAATTTGAAGTCATAAGGGAAGAGGATGTAACGGGGGAGAGATTCACAACAATAGTTGAGATAGCGGTAAAAAATAATTCCGGAAGGGAGATGAGGAATGTCAAGGTTATGGAGGAAATACCAAAAGAGGCACTTGAGAGCGCCAAAAACATTGCAAGTTCCGCGCAATTCAGGGTGATAAAAGACGACCCGATTGTGGAGTTTACTATTGAAAGTATTCGGGCAGGAGAATCAAAATCAATAAAGTACTCGATTGATGATGCCCTAACAAGCGATAACATCGATAGTTTCCGGGTGGCCCCAATAATAGCGGACTTTTCAGAGGGGGAAAAAGCGGGCTGTTCGGCCCTTAATTGCAATGATGGGAATGCGTGCACGAATGACAGTTGTGAAAATTCGGCATGCCTCAATATTCCAAAGTCCGATGGCACCAGCTGCGGTGCTGGCCTTGCATGCAAAGATGGGACATGCGTTGCATCGCAGGTCCAGGAGCTTGCAGGAGACGGAAGTGGCGGCAATGCCTGGCTTTTGGCGGGCGCAATTGCAATTATTGCGGCACTTGGATACATCTTCTTTATCAAAAAATAAACCATTGTAATTATGGAAAAAAGGTTTTTTTTACTGGTTATACTCTTTACGGCCATCACTTTTTCTATGGCGGCATATTCGGCACAGGTTTGCGGCAATAGTGTATGTGAAGAGGGGGAGGATTCCTGCGCCTGCCCGAGCGATTGCGGAAAATGCTCAGGGGAAGTGAAAGGCAAATATTGCAGCGAATACTATTGCTCAACCGAAATGATATGTTCAATAAAAAAGATTTTGAATTGCTGCAGAAATGAAATTTGCGAAGATGGCGAAAGTTATGGCAACTGCCCAGCAGATTGCGAGCCAAGAAGCGTGAATGTGGAAGTGCTCGCCCCCCAGGGAATCTACAAGGCACGTTATGGAGAACAGGTATTATATAAAATAAGCGTGGATGCCGACGGGGCAAATGTTGCCGGAGCCGGCATTTCTGTGAGCGGGCCATTTGAAAGGAATATTGAATTTTTTAATGATGGACTGCACGAGGACGAAAAATTTAGCGACCGGATATACGCCGCACGAATTTCATTGCAATCGGACACAACGCCTGGAATTAAAGATGTCAACTTTTCGGCAAAATTCCGGGGTCTGGAAGGAAAAAAAACACTAAAAATAGAAGCGTACCCTTTTATTGACCTAGAAGTTGATTCGGATGGCGAAGTTGAACTTGGAAACACAATAAACATGAAGGCAAAGGCTTCAATAAATGGCAAACCGGCCCCGGCAGTCTTGAAAATAGAGTTGATAAATCAAGACGGTGACTTGATTGAAAGAAAGGAATTGGCAGGCGATGAGAATATTGATTTTAAATATAGGACGACTTTTGCAGATAAACCCGGAAAATGGAATTTGCACATTTTCGGAAGCGACCAGTTTGGGAATAGGGCAGATTGGAATAGGGCGCTTGAGGTTTACGAACCGGGGAAGACACCGCAAAGGGAAATCACATTAATAAAATCCTTAAAAGAATCCTATTCTGCCGGGGAAGAAATGGAGGTTGCAATAAAAGTACTTGAAAATTCCGCCCCGGTTTCTACAGGCTATGCATTTGCCAATTTTGGAGAGGTTAAACAGAGTCTTCTGAAGATAGGCGAGGGGGAGTATGCATTCACCCTACGAATCCCTACGGATATCAGGGCCGGAAAACATGCGCTGGAAATAACTTTTTTTAACGCTGAAAACGTACTTCTCGCAACCGAAGAATTTGATTTGAACATTACTGCTGCGAGCATCACCATGCAGATAATAAGCCCTGATAAAAAAATATTCGAAGCAGGGGAGGAGATAGAATTTGTTGTCTTGCTTTTTTATGCGGATAATTCACCGGTGCAGGATGCGGAGGTGTCTGCGCTTTTCAACGGCAAGAAGCTTCCGCTCAAAATACGGCAGCCCGGGGTATTTAGCGCAAAATACACAGCAGAGCAGTCCGATTATGGATACCTTGAAGTTTCCATTATAGCCGCCACCCCGCAGGGGGCAGTTGCAGAAATGAAGAACAATGTTTTTATTTCGGGGAAAAGCATTTTTTATGACATGCAGAAATATTCGTATCTTCTTCTTATAGGCGCAGCAATCATAATTGGCATTTCTGCCTTAATTTTTAGAAAAATCAAGAACCGCAGTGTAAAAATAGGCAGGCATGAGGAACTTAAGAGGATTGATATGCTTGAAAAGGAGGCACAAACCAGGTATTTCCGCGAAAAAACAATTAATAAGGAAGAGTACAACAGGTTAATGGATAATTATGGCAAGGCGAGGAGAAAATTAGGTTAAATGGTTGGGAACATGGGAAATATTTTTGAAAAAGTCTGGGGTACGGCAAAAGAGTTCTTAGGGGCAAAAGCGCCTAAGGCAGAAGAAAAAGAGGCTGCAGCCAACGGGGAATATAGGGGTTTTACTAAGAAAAAACACAACATTATCCCGGAAAATAACCTTTTTTCCATATCATCTTCTGAAATAGAGCGTAAAACGCATGAAAATGATATTACCCCGACAGGAATAAAGGAATTCGACCAGCTAATTAAGGATGGCGGTCTCGAACAGGGCTCTTCAATCTTAATTTCAGGGGGCACTGGCACTGGGAAAACCACTTTTATCTTGCAGTCAATGCATAATTGCTCAAAAGAGCGCAGCCTGAAATGCATCTACATTTCTTTTGAAGAGGATCCAAAAAAAATAAAAGGGCACATGAAAAAAAATTATGGGTGGGATTTTGAGGCGCTAGAAAAAAGCGGGACATTTGCAATAGTCAAAGTTGACCCTCTTGATGTTGCACGTGATGTGGAGCAGATTTTTTTGGAAAAGCACGGAGAGCTCAAAATCAGGCTTGAGAAAATTCGGCTCCCGTTTCTGCCGGATATTATCGCACTAGACAGCCTCTCGGCTCTCTCCATAGCCTTTACTGAAGAGGAAAATTACAGAAAATACATCACTGAATTGTTTCAATCTTTAGTGCATATGAACTGCATCTCATATGTAATAAGCGAAACCGAACAGGACCCAAGAATATATAGCAGGACTGGAGTTGAGGAGTTCTTGGCTGATGGGGTAATAGTCCTCTACAATTTAAAAAAACAAGGAAAGAGGGAGAATGAAATAGAGGTACTCAAGCTAAGAAGCAGCTCACACCACAAAGGAAGAGTGCCATACAGGATAACCACAAAGGGCATCTTAATAGGGCAGGGCTAACTGGCGGCATTTTATGAGAAATGTTTTCTTAATTTTTTTTTTGAGCGTTATCCTTTGCACAACTGCCTCTGCACTTGAATTTGACAAGGACAGCTATGTGAAAGGGGAAACTATTTGGATTACGGGGAAATGCATACCCGGAGAGGAAAATAGGATAAATGCCGCATTCCGAAACAGCATTATTTTTGACCAAAACACTGAATGCGTTCAAGGAAATTTCTCATTTTCTTATAAAACAAAGGTTGTGGACCCATCTGGAAGTTGGAATGTGATTGCCCGCCCGCAAAACGATAGTGGCAAAACAGAAGTTTTGCTCTCTGCCAGCTCCGCATACTACAAAATTACTTTCCTCTCCCCTTCAAATGGTGAACTCAAAAGGGGCCAAAGTGTGCCTATTAGCGTGATGGTTGATGATGAAGGAACAGCCGTTAATGATGCGAATGTATATGTGTTTGATTTTGAAGGAAAAAGGACACTGATGGAAAACCGGGGAAACGGGATATATTCATTCAGTTCGCAAATGCCTTTTGACGGGCCCCTTGGGGAATGGGATATTATTGTTGTTGCGGAAAAAGAAAAAAATATTACTCTTGGAGGGGAGAGAAAACTCCTCATTCAAATAATAGGCGCCCCTATCGTCATTGACATTGAAAATCCGCAGGAAGGGTGGCACATGCAAAATAACAGGATACAAATCAGGGGCGAAGTTTCATATGAGAACGGAACTCTTATCCCACCGGACAAAATAAAAAGCATGGAAATTTATGCAAATGAAGAAAAAATATCCGATAATTCTGGAAAAAACACATTTACTGCCAGTTATGATGCCAAATCTGAAGGCACGCATACACTCAGGTTCGTGGTAGAGGATGAGGCGGGGAACAATGCTGAAAAATCTATTGATGTTTATGTGACATGCCCACTTCAATGCACTTTTGAGAAAAATTTTCCTATAGCGATTTTGGGATTGGCTTTTGTGGCGCTCGTTGTATTTGTGGCGCACAAAACTGTGCTTTCCGGAAGAAAACTTGCGAATGCGAAATCTGAAAAGGAAAGGATGCACAGAGGGATGGAAAGGCTGCAGAAGGATTATTTCAACAAGAAAATTGGGTCTCAAGAGTATAAGGAAGCAATGGCGGAGTACAGGGAAAAGCTTTTATACGCCGAACAAATAATAAAGGAGATTGGGAAAAAGGAAGGTAAATGATGGGCTAAGAGGCTCCGTTAAAAATATCGCCACAGCTCTCAAATCAGGGAGGAGGGAATTATTTTAAATGGCTGGGCGCAATTAGGGTAGTATGGAAAAAAATGCGCCCGGGCTATTGCTTTTCTTTTTAATCCTGATTCTTTGCGGGTGCGCGCAGGATGCGCCGGCGCAGGAAAATGAATTGGCCCCGGATGTAAACGGCTCAGAGATGGAAGCCAGCACTGATTTTGATGCGCGTGGGACAACAGAAACGCCGCTCGGCTCAAATAACCAAAATAATCCTCTGCGAGACGTAATCACGCAGCCACAGCCGGATGCAAATAGCACGGATGATTCCAATGCGGACATTTCTGAGAAAATAGAATTTGTAGAATGGCAATACAATGATTCGTGGAAACCGAGAACCGAGCCTCCCCAGTGCCCTGAAATATTTATTGCGCACTCCCCAGTGGACGTAACTCTTGCAACATCCGTTCTCTATCCGGGGCAGGAGCGCGGAGGGGATTTTAAGCCGCACGGGGGATTTAGATTTGACAATTCTAAAAATAATGAGATTGTGGTGTCCGCCCCTTTTGAAGGTTATGTCACTGATGGAGCGCGCTATTTTGAAAAAGGGGAACTCCAGTACACTTTTGACATTATACATCCATGCGGCATCATGTATCGGTTCGACCATTTGCGCGAGCTATCGCCAGAGTTTCTAAAACTTGCAGAGCAATTTAGAGAACCAGTAGAGGGGGATTCCCGCGGGACTTGGATTGCCCCGGTTTTTGTGGATGAGGGGGATATTATCGCCACTGCAGTGGGATCTCCCGGAAACACGGGAATGGATTTTGGATTATATGATTTGCGGCAAAAAAATAAGGCCTCGAAAACTAGCGCGTGGCTTAATGAAACCGACAAGTCCCAGGCGCCATATGCTCTCTGCTGGCTTGAATTATTGCCAGAGCCGGACGCGGCCATTGTGCAAAGGCTTCCCGCAGGAGATGGCAAAAACGGGGAAAAAAGCGAGTATTGCGGCTAAATTTCCCTTGCAACCCGGGAGCAGGAATTAATCTTTCAAAAAGTGCAAAGGCGAGCAATATAGCATATATATTTATATGCGTTATATACATATATGGGTGTAGCCGGTGAAGATTATGCAGATACTACACTACCCCACCCTGAAAACCGTTCTTTTGGTCGAAGAAATTCTTAAAGATGCAAAAGAGCCCCTTTCCCGCTACGAATTATTGAAACGGGCAGGGAACAGGATAATGCGCCCAACACTTGATGTCATTATTGAATATCTGGAAAAGCGCTACATGGTTTTGGATACCCCTAAAGGAATTCTTTGGGTGTATGTCCCCAAGGAGAAAATGAGGCGCTTGATGGATGCGAGCGTGGAAGTATGAAAGCGCGTGTCCGCCTGACAGGCCAGGCGCTCGAAGAGTATGAGCGCTTGAAGAAAGCCGTGGCAGAAGAAGAGGCTAAAGGAATCAAAAGCTCTGAAAACCAGACATTGTGGCGTTCCATTAACGAAAAGATTGAATGGCTAAAAGATGACCCTTTGCGCGGGGAAGTTGTGCCAAAAAAAGACATACCAAAAAATTTGGATGTTGACAATTTATTCAAAATCCGGTTGGCACAGTATTGGCGGATGCTTTTTACCATTCGCCGCCAGGAAATTGAAGTCATTTGTTTTGTATTAGTGATTGAGTCGCATCCTGATTATGACAAGCGGTTTAAGATAAAGAAAAGATAAAACTACTTCGACTGTATGGTTTTTCCATACTTGACACCGGCACTGACGTCTCCGAAACTTTAAATGTGGAATTGAATTATTTGAATAATAGTTCAGGTAACTTTGCGGGGGGATTACATGGAAAAAATGGTTGAGATTGACGTGAAATTAAATGAATACACTAATAGAGTGTTAAGGGCCGTAAAGAAAAAGTATGGCCTTAAGAATAAGGGTGCTGCACTAGACAAGTTTGTCGAAATTTATGGCGAGGAATACGTCGAGAAAAAGGCAAACAGAGAATAGTTGAATTTGCAGCACTAACGCTTTTATTTTCCAAAAACCCAATGCTGGAGCAATGCCCTATTTTGTCTACCTTCTTGAGTGCCGCGACGGAAGCTATTATTGTGGCTTTACAAAAAATGTCGCTGCAAGATTGAGCGCGCACAATAAAGGAACCGGAGCAAAATACACGCGCGCGAGAAGGCCTGTAAAGCTTGTGTATTTTGAGGGGAAGAAAACCCTGAAAACCGCAATGCGCCGCGAGCTTGAGATAAAATCGTTCCCGCACAGCCGCAAGCGAGCCATGATTGCATCTCGCGCCATGTAGGCATTTCTTAACGTTTTCCGCCCAAAAATGGTTTTATGGGACAGGATTATAGGGCGGTGCTGCAACAGTACAAAGCGGCAGAGCAGGAGCCAGAGTGCGCGCACCAAAAAGAGGAGTGCAATGGCTGCCCACTGATGCCCCTTCCATATGAGAAGCAACTGGAAATGAAAGGCCGGATGCTTAGGGAGATTTTTGGCAGGGAAATCGAAGTGGAGCCTGCGCCAAGCCGGCTAGGATACCGCAACAGGATTGACCTCTCATACATTAACGGAAAACTCGGGTATAGGGAAAAGGGAAATGTCAGGGAATCTTTTGAGCTCAAAAAGTGCCTGCTTGTTAGCGATTCGCTCAATGAAAAAATACAATCGGTTTCTGAAATGCTGCGCGGGAGCGGGATTGAAAGCGCGGACATAATGAGGCGCAAATCAGGGCTCGGGTACGCGGTTTTTCGCGAGAGCAGGAAAAATGATTGGATGGTTAATTTTGTTTTCTTTGGGGAATCTGACGCGAAAATAAATGCAATCTGCGAAAAAATTGCCAAGGACGGGGCCGCGGGCGCTTGCGTAATGGTAAATGAGACATGGAGCGACACTTCATCCGGAAAAATCGTGCAATTGTTTGGTGAAGGGAAGCTTGCCGAGGATATTCTTGGCAAAAAATTCCTGATTGGGCCGGAAACTTTTTTCCAGACAAATGTTGAAAGCGCGCAGAAAATATTTTCAATTGTGCGGGAGAATGTGCCCGCGGGTTCGGTTGTTCTTGACCTCTATTGCGGAGTTGGAACTATCAGCCTCTGCATTGCAGAGAAGTGCGGGCGCGTTGTGGGAATTGAACTTAGCCGCGAGAGCATAAACTCGGCAGCGGAGAATGCGGAACTTAACGGAGTTAGAAATGCGTATTTTGCGTGCGGAAGCGCGGAAGAAAAACTAAAAGAAGTGGGGGGATTTGATGTGATTATTGCAGACCCGCCTCGGCAGGGGCTTACGCGCAAAACGATTCTTGCAATAATGGAAC
This sequence comes from archaeon, assembly GCA_035289485.1. Classification (GTDB taxonomy): domain Archaea; phylum Iainarchaeota; class Iainarchaeia; order Iainarchaeales; family Iainarchaeaceae; genus UBA10205. The sequence continues at coordinate 14,453 of DATDXA010000024.1, forward strand.
AGAACCCGAAAAAAATAATTTACATCTCGTGCAACCCGCAAACGCTTGCGGAGGACTTGAAATGGATTTCAGGGTATTCTGTTTCTTATCTGAAGGCATTTGACCAGTTTGCGCAAACACCGCACATGGAAATGCTCTGCATACTTGAAAGGGAGGCGGCGCTGTGAGTTCGGAAACTTTTATCCCGGAAGAATTCCGCAAAAAATATTCGGGGCTTGCGGGCAGCGAGAGCGCGGAATTTTTCGAAGCGTGCGCAACAAAAATTCCAAAAAGCATCTGGATGAATTCGCTAAAAATCAGGCCGGAAATTCTTGCAAGAGACCTTCGCAAGAAGGGCTGGAAAATAGAGAGGCTTTTTCACGAGAACGCCTACTCCGTTGGGGGAATTGACAGGCCCGGGCAGAGCGAGGAGTTCAAGCGCGGGCTTTTTAATTTGCAGGAAAAGGCCGCGATGATTCCTGCGATTGCGCTTGGCGCTGGAAAGCGAGACACCGCACTTGACGCTACCGCTGCGCCTGGAAACAAGACACTTCAGATGGCATGCATCATGAACGGGGCTGGGAAAATAATTGCGGTGGAGAAGAATGTGGAGAGGTTTAGGAGCATGAAACTAAATGCGCAGAAGTGGGGGCTCAAAAATGCCGTGCTCAAGAGAATGGACCTGCTGGACGCTCGCAGAAAATCTGTCTTTGAAAAAATCCTTCTCGATGCCCCCTGCAGCTCCGAAGGCTTTATGAGAAAGGATTTTGACGCCCTGCGCAACTGGAACATGGAGCTTGTGATGAGAAAAGCGCAGCTGCAAAAAAAGCTCATGGAAAAATGCCTTGAGATGCTAAAGCCTGAAGGGATTTTGGTTTACAGCACATGCACTTTTGCGCCCGAGGAAAATGAGGAAGTAGTGCAGGAAATCATTAAGGGCGGGAAAGCGGAATTGATGGCGGTGAAAATCCCGGGCTTCAAAATAAGGGCGGGGCTTACGGAGTATAATGGGAAAAAGTTTGATTCCTCGATGGAGAAGGCGGCAAGGATATGGCCGCAGGACAATGACACGCAGCAGTTCTTCCTTGCGAAGATAAGGAAAACAGGATAAGCGGCGGTGCGGAAAAACCTTTTAAAAGGCTTCTTGAAGCAGATTAGTTAGAGATTAGCCCTAGTAGTCCAATGGTTAGGACAGACCCCTGTCACGGAGTGCGTAATGCTCTGCAGCGCGGGTCAGACGCGGGTTCGATTCCCGCCTAGGGCGTAGAATATACATAACATTTGAAAGATAGGTGAACACTTGGCTGCAAAGCCTTCCAAAAAGCTTGTTGAAACTGGGGCATTGGCAGCGCCCCGAAAAAATTTCTGGATTCTCGCGCTTTGCGGGATGGTTCTCTACACGCTTTTTGCGCTGATACTCCCGTTCTGGACAGAGAACAATCTCATGGCATGGGACAGCGCAGGCCAGTACTTTGCCGCATGGTACCAAAGCGAATACCTTTTTCCAAGGATTGTGGGCTGGAACCCTTTCTTTTTCCTCGGGTACGCACAGAACCAATTCTACCCTCCGCTTTATAGCTATGTTTCGGCGCTGCTTGCGCAGGTGATGCCGCTTGAGGCAGCATTCAAGCTCGTGCTTGTTGTGGTGCTGCTCGCGACACCATTTTCATTTTTTTATTTCGCGAGGTCTTTTGGGTTTTCAAAGAATCGGAGCTCTGCTGTGGCGGTTTGCATGTTTGCGCTGCTCTTCATTTTCCCGCAAGATTATTTCGGCGGCAACATGCACGCAACATTCAATGTCGGTCTCTACCCGCATGCGCTTGGCCTTGCGCTCTTTTTCCTCTACTTTGGGAGCCTGCATCGGGCCGTGGGCTCCAAAAAAATCCTGCTGCCGACGATTTTGCTCTCCGCAATGGCGCTCACGAATGTGGCAACCGGACTTGCCGGAACTGTGCTGCTTGCTGCATATGCGGCGAACAATTTGCACAAAAAAGAAAACCTCAAGGCGCTTGCAAAGCATTTCGCACTCGTTTTCGCGCTCACCGCGTTCTGGGTATTGCCTGCGGCCGCAAAGCTTGCTTGGACAAATGTGCTAAGAATCGGGAGCGCAGAGAGCTACAGCGCAATTCTCGTGCTTGCAGTTGCGTACTTTGCATATGTGCTGTTCATGGGGAAATCGGCGTTCAGACCGATTGCCCTGTTTGGGATTGGGATCTCGGCAATGGTTTTTTTATTCGGCGCGCTGAATGTTCCGCTCCATCCTTACAGGTTTTTCATGTTCATAGTGCTTTTGATTCCGATAGCATTGTTTTCAATTCCGAGCAAGGAAAACGACTGGATTTATGTTGTGGCAGTAGCGGTTTGCGTGCCATTAATCCTGCTCTCGCCCAACCTGCATCCGGAAGGCCCTACGGGAATTGAGGCGAATGCAATAGCGGAAAAAATAGAAGGGCGCGTGATGGTACTCGCACCTCTCAATGCAGAATCCTCGCCGCACCTGCTCCAGCATTCTCTCCCTATGCAAAATGGGTTCCATTCGCTGCGCGGCCTCTTTGTGGAATCCTCGAGGAACGCGAGCTTTGTCTTCGACGTAGAAAAGGAGCTTTTCAGAAACAGCAGCCTGCAGTGGGGCGTGATTTCACACAGGGAATTCTTGCCGCAGAATTGGGAGGACATTTCAGGGATTTTGAAGCGCCAGCTCGACTTGTTCGGCGTGAAATATGCGATTGTGCCGCAATCTGCACTGGAAGGGGAAAAGCTGCAGGAAATTGCAAAATATGATAAATATTTTGGCGATGAGCCGGTTCCAACGGGGTACACTTACAACCTGATGAAAGTCGGGGATTCAAACCTTTTTGAAGTGCTCGATTATAAGCCGCGGCTTGTCAGCCACTCCGGCTGGGAGAGGGCATCGGCGCAATGGTTCCTTTCAGATGACATTGCAAACGGGGTGCTTGTGGATGAGGAGGTTCCGGGATATGTCGGGAGCGGAACGGAAACTGTGAAAGTGCTGGAAATGAGCCCGACACTTGAGCGCATAAAATTTTTTGTGGATTCGCAAAAGCCTGTTCCTGTGCTGATAAAGATTTCGGATTTCCCGAACTGGAGGGCGTATGAGAGCGGGGCGCCAGTAAAGATTTACCGCGCCTCGCCATATCTCATGCTTGTTTACGGGAAGGGGGAAATGGAGCTAAAGTATGAGCAGCTGCTAGTTGATTTGGCAAGTGGCTTTATTTCATTTATTGGGTTAGGTATTCTACTAATTCTCATGAAAAAAGAGCTTGGCGTGGATAAAATCGGCACATGATGAAAACAGGTTTTTTGGGCTTTTGTAGCCGGAAAACCCATTCGAAGGCATTATATATTTCTTAGTTTATCTTCTAATAATGGAAATAAATTACAACGCCTCTTTGCTTCTTATTCTTTCAATATTGCTCTTTGGCTGCGTGCAGGAGCAGGCCGGTGCGGAAAATGCGAATCTTTCGCCCACGCAGCCTGAAAACGTTGCCGGCTTTGCGACTTTAGAATCCGGGGATGAATCTGGAGGCACGGGAACCGGAGAGTATACGCAACCTGCGCCAAGTGGCACAGGAACAGGCACTGGTACAGGATCCGGAAGTGGAAGCGAGTCAGGCTCTGAAAGCGGATCTGGCAGCGGTTCGGGATTTGGTTATGGAGATGACGGCTCGGGAAGCGGTTCAGGTTATGATTATGGTTCAGGCTCGGGAAGCAGCTCGGGAGATGAAGAGGGTTCGGGAAGCGGAACTGGTACAGGCTCTGGACAAGATTCAGAGCTTGCAGCGGAAAACCTCGCGCTTTCGCAATCACTCAAATGCACACTTGATTCGGCTTCAGAAGACCGCGTCGGAACATGGAACAATTTCACTCCCGGAATCGGCGGCGGCAACCCAACCCCCTACGACTGGAAATGGATTTGCTCAATTGAATTCACAAAAACGAAAACAATAACATCAATCACGCTCAAGCACGAACTCTCAACCGAAAGCTGGTCAACATCAAACACACAGCTATACCCGATAGTAGTGTTCAAAGGCGACACGCAGCTAAACAGAGCATATGGGCAGACACTCGGAACATACAACGCAGGAAAATATGACAACTTCAAGCTATTTGGCCAGATAGAGAGCGAAACATTCTCCGGAGCAATCGCAACATTCACATTCTCAGACGGCACAACCGCAAGCACAAAAATACCGCCATCGGACAAAAAACCACAGGCGCCATGCATTGATTCGGACAACGGAGCGGACTACTTCACACAAGGAACAACAACAAAAGGCGCAACAACAAAAACAGATTACTGCATCAACACCGAAACACTCAATGAATACACCTGCAAGGACAACCAGGTAAAGGATGCCACATACAAATGCCCAAACGGATGCGACAAGGACACGGGGGCGTGCAAGCCGGACACAACAACGCCTGCAATAAATTTCTGTTCGTATATTAGCCCGGACACGGCACAGCCATTCCATGAGGGAGAGATATATTACGGGGTTACAGGCGGTTACGAATTTAATTCGGGCATTGCACTTGACCTGAAAATAAAGAAAGTCGAAAACGCAGATAACCCAGACAAGGCAAAGGCAACATTTGAGCTTTATGAGCAGCAGTCCGGAAACCTGCTTGGCACTGCAACTGCAGGATACTGTGATGACCTGCGCAATTTATTTATCAGTAAGAGCGGAAAGCCAATGCTATTTGGGCACTTCTTCATAAAGGCATTTGGCAAGGATGACAAAGGCAAAGTTGTCTCACTCACCGCTCTTGGAAGTGATGTGTGCATCGAATCACAATACGGAGGGTATCCATCGTCTTCAACGGTAATCGGCACAACCGGAATGCTTTATGGCCCGATTTATAAAAACTCAAATCCGAATCTTGCCGAAGTGTCGGTTACGGCAAGCTTCAATAACGGCCCATTCATTGATTCAAAAGAATTCCCCACTTCAAGCCCGAGAGCGCCCACTCTGAACTATGATTACATTTCAATCCCGGCCACGCTGCAGGGAGAAACCACGGCAACAATGAAAATAAAAGCCATGGAGAACGGGCAGGAAGTAAATGTAACTTTATACTGCATAGGGGATGCACAAAATGATGAGGCGGGGATTGTAAAAGTTACAGTGCTTGACAGCGATACAAAAGAAGCCATCCCAGGGGCATTGGCAAAACTTATGCTTGACAATACCCTGCTTCATTACAATTCTACTGGCGATGACGGAGTAGTATTCCTTGCAAGCAAAGCCAAGACTCCGCCTGTGCGCTATCTTATTTTAGTGAACGCGGTTGGTTATGAAAGCCAATCAAACGGCAGTGCATATATTTACTCTGGCGGAAAGACGGAAGTCACGTTCTACCTCATGAAATCGCAAACAACCGCACGCGACCAGCTGCCTGAGCCTGTCCTAAACAAGAATCCAGAAAACAGGGTTTCGATTAAGGCATTCTTCGAGTTCGAAGGGCCTTTCACCAAAATGTTCTACAATAACCAGATGAAGCAGATATTGGATACATATCCAAACGAAGTCAGCTTCTCGTTTACCAATTATCCGCTCTCAATAATACATAGGTACGGCACCATAACAGCACTTGCAGGCGAATGTGCGGCTGCACAGGGCAAATTCTTCGAATTCGCAGACCAATTATACGGCAATGATTATTCCACATTTACAAGGGATGTTTTGCTAAACATTGCAATCGACGCCAAACTTGACTACCAGGCATTTGGAGAATGCCTCGAAGAGCAAACATATTACCCCGAAGTCCTCGATGACATCAAGCAGGGAAATGCGATTGACCTCACAGGAACACCTACATTTAGTCTAAGCAACGGAAAAAGGGAGATAAGAATTGTGGGCGCGCAATCCTATGATGAATTCAAGAAAGCGATTGAGTTCCTGCTAAATGACACAGAGCCGCCCGTTGATGATGCCGTGATAAAGTCCGATTTTATAGTCAAGGAAATAGTAATCAAGGATGCCAGCAACGGATATGTGGACATCATCCGCAACCCGTTCACAGGAGACACTGGCACATATTATGTGAAAAATAAGATTGGCGGCATAAAGGGAACCGGAAAATATGACGGTCAGAGCATGACAATTGTAATACTCCAGTTGCTCTCAACGAATCCGGCATTCGGCACGCCGCTGCAGGCGACATTCGAGCTGCAGGACAAGGAAGGCAACGTTGTTGACTGGAAAACCGCTTCAATCGGCGATAACCTCAGATACATTTTCAAGTACAATGACCCGGCAGTTTCGGGAAGGCAGTACATCGACGAGGGCGAAGGAATATACTCCCTGATGGGAAGCGGCATCTACAAAGGCCAGAAGCTCAGCATAAAATTCGCCACGCTAGAAGTCAAGCGCGCAGCGGCAGGCTCGCAGTACCCGTTCATTTACACAGGAACGTTCGAATTATACAACGAGAGCGGCAAATTGCTCGACACACAAACCGCAGGCAAAAGCGATGACCTCGGAAGCCTCTTCAAGGACCCGAACGGGCAGGATGCGCTCGCAACAAGCGTGAACATTGATTTGATAGGGCTTTCATGGCCGAACTATACAGGATATATTGAGGTGACGGTGAAAGAGAAGGAGCCGCCAACCGAGACTCCGCAAACAATCACATTAGTTGACAGCAAAGGCTACCCGTACGACCCGATAAACTATGAAGGGATATACGACTATGTGGTAAATCTCACTTCAGACAGCAATGGCATGAAGAAAATAAAAATAGCAAATTCGAGGGAGAAGTGGAACAATTCAGTGTCCTCTAATGGCCCGCTGTACCCGACCAACTCAGGTCAGTCTCTCACAGGAGTTAACAAGTTAGAGTATCTTAATGAAGGCTTCTCAATTACAAATCTTGATGGAAAAAATTTATATGAAGGCAAGAAACTTACAGTTAAATTGGCTCAAGTAACTCAAGGTGGCGGCACTACAGGCACTGGATATCAGGGTATTTTTGAACTTTATGATTTGGACAATCTCATTGATACCCAAACGGTAACAAGCAGACTTGGATATAATTTTGCATATGCGTTCAGAGACCAGAATGATAAAGAGGCGCTTGGCACAGATATCTTTGTAAACTTTATTGGAGTAAACAATGCAAACGGCGTACCATACGCCTCATTTTTCAGGGGAAAGCTTCCAGAAGCCAAACCCGCAGTATTTGGGAGCGCAATGCCTAGCGGAACAGCAGGAAAAGGCTTTGCAACAGCGGAATTCTTGGGATTTACAGGAAAAGAAAAGATGACGACGGTTACAATCGGCAATGCAGTAACCGGCCTTGATAGCGCCGCAAAGGGCGGACTGAGCTTTAGGGGAGCAGACGACGCAGAACATAACATCCCATTCGCGCTTGAACTTGACGATGCTGAAACAGGAAGCACATTCCTATTTGACGGCAAAACGATTTGGTACAGGATGAACTATGGTGCAAGCTCCGCAACCGGGGCAAAACGTGACTTCAAATTCACTGTCAAAAACGGCGACTATGTCAATAACAGGATTTGGAACTTCACAGCACCGAACATATTGAAAATTGGCGGCGTTGGAAATTCAATTGGGATACCAATTTCGGCAGGAAAGATTCTGACGGTTGATGGGGTGACCTATTTTTTCAACTCAGTCTCAATAGAACAAAATCTTGCATCGTCAAGCGCAACAGTTCTTGTGGATGGGGAAATAAATTTTAGGAAAGAAAACTCCACAGGAACGCCCATATACAACACATTTGGTGATGCAGCAGATGAGACTTACGGGAAATTTTACTTCACCGACGGCGCAGTTTTTGACAACCAGACACCGCAGTCCTCAATTGTTATTGGAGGAGTGACTCAGCACACCAATAATGGCATAATTTTGCCGGATAAGGAGCTTGGCGGCTTTTCATTTTCTGCAATGGCTAGCCAGGAAATCAACAGGCTCTGGCTTCTTTTGGACGCCCCACAATTTTTGGATGGAAAAGCCCAAACTGTGGGAACAATTCAATCCGGGAAAACACTTTATTTCCAGGGCACTGATGTGCCAAATTTCCAGGGCACTGAAAATGGATATGCAAACACAGAATATTACGTGCCACAAGACACGGATTTCAATTTCTCCGACACAAGGTATTCTAATAAGTCGGCATATTTTGTTGCGAACTTTTTCATCAACGGGGATACCGACAACAGGATTTATGTTTATATTGATACCAGAGATTCGGGAGTAATAGGCCCATTCACAAATTCTGACCTTGCCAGCTATACTTCAGACGCTAAATTTGTCAGCAGTTTCTCAAAAAATACAACTTTATGGAGCCTCAAATCCGGCAACGACCCAAGTTACCTCAAGGCAGCCTATGCAGACGATGGCACCAAAGCATCACTCCTTGAAAACGATGCGGGTGTGAAAATTAGCATGCCGCAGAACCGCGAAAATGTGCAGGCAGCACTCATTTTCTCCGATGGGTATTATATTTTATACAACCCATACCTCAATTCGACTTCAGGGTCAAGCGCGGTTGAAATAAATGAACTCGTGAATTCACACTTGATTAATACGGATACGTTCCAGGAAAGGCTCGGAATCACGGCGGATGCAAAAATGGACACATCCTCTGACATTAAGGATTTGGTTGCCTATATTGAGGGCGGAGAATTCTATTATGAAACGGCAAAGAAAACCGGCGCAATCCAAACAGGCGACTGCATCCCATTCTTTGGCAATTACTACAACGTGAGCAAAATCAATACATCGCAATCACCATACAGCATCACGCTTGAAACGAGCGCGCAATGTTCGGCATTGCCGCGGATTTTGGGAGCAGATATAGCGCCACAGGGCACGGTTGATGACCAAATGCGCGGAACCATTGCTGAGCCGTTGCAAAAACCGCAGATGGAAGCGGCACCTGTGCCAAAGCCATGGAACCCCAAGGTTACAACAAGCGGCACCGGAGCTAAAATAAGCGCGATAAGAATTCTCAACCCGAAATTTGAAATCAATGACAATGTGAAAATAAAGGCAACTGCGGCAAGCAAGGTTTACAAGGCATACCCATCGGCAACCTCGCCAGATGCCACATGGCTCTCCGGCGGGCCTTCGAGCATTTCCTACGGCACAATAACTGAAATGCCATACACGGACAATGGCGGTAATATATGGTACAACGCCCAATTCAAGCAAAAGCTCTCAACGCGCGGAGAGGCGATACTTGCAAACGCATGGGTCACACAGAACATGCTTGTAAAACTCAATGCTGACGGGACAACAACCGATTTGCCGGATTCGTATACGAGCCATTTCAAGCTTGAGGCGCGCGGAACAGGATACTCAGCCGGCCAGTTCCTCATGGCAAAAGCCGGAGGCGCGCTCACACAGGATATTTACCTTTACGTGATGTCAACCGATGCGGACCGCGGAGTAAGCGCATTCGCAGCATACGCCTCCGAATCCGAAGTGCTCTCAAGCACTGCGGCGCCGAAAACAATAAACCTGCAGGCAGTTTCAAGGCCGCCGATATTTGAAAAGAAACAAACCGCACTCTTTGAGGATTTGGCGTGCTATGATTTTGACGAAGACGGGACATTAACATCGGATGAATGCGTAGAAGACATCGAGACATACCTGCAAAAAAACATCCGCGGGTGCTGGACACAGATAATGGATGTGGACCACGCCGATACGCCGGCACAAAGGTCGGAGTACGGGATAAGCATTACAGGGTGGTATGCAGGGCAGGACTGCAGCACGGTGGATGTTGCAATACCGTTCCAAAGGGCAAAAAAAATCGAAGTTGTGACAACTGCCCCCGATGAGACACCATTAAAATTCCCGTATAAAGAGGTGACGGAATATGATGTAGAAGAGTTGACAGCGCCTCTCCCGCCGCTACCATATGACGGCGAAGGGGAATTTACAATAGTCGTTGACAATGTTTGGCAGGATAAATCCATTTACCCGGGATATCTTACCCCAGAAGGAAGTGAAATTACAAGGAAAGTTCTTGAAGAGAAAATGGCGTACGGCGGAAGCAATTACACCGGAAGGGTAGAAATCACTTCAGGCGCTGAAAATGGCAACTATAAATCAAATGACCAATGGCTTGCCGCAATAGGAATGCAGATAACTGATTCGCTCTCGGAGAACCAAATTGGCACCCTTACAAACTGCGATGCCGCCGAAAATGTAGGAATATCCTGCGATTTCCCGGCGTACAAAAACAAGCTGGATGATTTGCTGAATGCACAAGCTCAGATCGGATTCAACGGCGACATAGCGACGTATGATGATATGATGAACATTTACATCAGAAGACTTGTTCTTGAGAGCCACATAGACAATGTGTTGGCATTCGCTGGTTCAGTGTCAGGAAAAGGCGCACAGCTTGCCGGAGAGGAAACATTTGGCAATGAAATGATTGGAAAAGCCGATTTTGCGGGCGGGAATCAGGAATTGCCAGTGGTTTCAAGTGTGTGGGAGACCGCAATAGATGGGGCTAAGTTGAATCCTGAAGACACTGCGAAATTAAATAACTTAAAGTTTCAGTACGATGGCGCGGTTGCACGTACAGAACATCTGAATAGCAGGGTATTAGGACTTACAGAGACTTCCAGGGCTTTGACTGTCGAATACACTAATTTGATTAAAGACATTGCTACAAAGGAAGCGGAGATTGCACCGCTTGAATTAGCACAGAGGCAAGGCGTATTGGTAGGGCAACACAACATTGATAGGTTACAAAGTTTGCGTGAAGAATTAACCAATCTAAGATATAATCTTGGCGTAAAAGGAAACCAACTCGGAATCGCAAATTCTGCACTAGGCGAATTTAGTGAAAAGCTTAGAATGTCCAAAGCAAAAATTGTAAACTTGAGAACCCAGTGGTTCGCCGAGCGGACAGCCGCATTAGCAAGAGCCACAAAAGGCGCAGGGGTGCTCAATTCGGTTAAGAAGGGATTGGTGAAAATCGGAAGGGGTTTGGGAAGATTGGCAGGGGTTGGAGTCGCTGTGATTGTTGTAAATGACGCACGCAATGTTGGCGCGGCAGAAGCGTCATGGAAACTTGTGAACGGATTGATACCGATGACGGTTGCGCTTGATGATGTGGGACCTGACAGCCCAAAGGTCAAAATACAGCTTGCCGAAAAGAGACAGCAATTGCATGATAATGTGGTGCCGTACCTTGACAAATTAGGCAAGGCATATTGGCGCGGGATGAAAGCCGGAGGCGACAAAGAGGAATATAATAGGCTACTTTTGGAAGACCAGCAGGCAATTAATTCCGGGGACCCTAACGCCGCGCAAAACCAGAGACTTATTAATGAGGCTAATGGCATAATATCTGCCGCGGAAGCAACACAGGGGCAATGATGCACATGAAAACAACCCAAAAAATCACAATAGCAATTTTGGCACTCGCCATTCTGTTCTCCGGCTGCGCGCAGCCAGGAACGGAGCAGAATCAGCAGCAGGGAAACATTGCCCAGCCTTCGGCTCCGCCGGTTACAACCAACATTGAATTTGCAAGCCACATAGACGCGGGCTTTCCTGAGCAGGATGTTTTTGTAAAAGAAATCGCAACATCAAGCCAGGTTTTCAGGCTTGAGAAAAGCGGCACTTTGCAGCAGGGAAACCTTGAGAAAATTGTTTTTGCCACGGCAACAGAAACCGCGCACAACCCTTTCAAAACAGGGGACAATGCGCTCGGGCCTTTTATTGCAGGGCAGAACCTTGGGTTTACATTAAAGCAGTGGCTTGAAGCCACCGGGAAAGGAACATACTCCGTTGCGGGAAGCGACGCAGTACTCAGGCTCTCATTCCAGAAGCTTGTTCCGAACGGAGTTTACACTGTTTTGTGCTCAAGAATTACAATGCCCCCGAATGCAAAAATAGTTGATGCCCCGTGCGGAAAGGCGGACGGCTCGGACAACGCTTTCCTTGCGGACAAGGACGGAAACGGAAAAATTGAAATTGCGCTCTCACCGCTGCAGCAGAGCACAAATGACACTAAAACTGCAATAGCGATTGCGTTCCACAGCGACGGCAAATCATACGGAGCAAGCGCCGGGCCATATGGGCAGAAGACGCATGTGCAGCTTGTATATATGATGCCGACGCCATAAGAGCCGATAACAGCCAATCCACTCTCTGATAAAAGCCCAAGATTTGCGACAAAATGCGGCGAGCCTGATTCTGCCCGAAAAAGGCTTTTTATTAACACCGCCCAGCATTTTGTTCAGATGTCCAGTTTTTTGGACAACCGAAATAATTTTTTGGACACACGATTTTTATGATGCTGCAGGAGATTTTTGGGTCAAAATCTAAAATCGGGCTCTTGGCCAGGGTCATAGATTCCAAAGAATCGTTTTTGACCAGGGAGCTTGCGAGGCTTAGATAGTCGTTATAAGTATAAAATTTGACAAGTCATTATACTTTATAACGATAAACATTACTAATTAAGTTGTATTTTACAAAAGATAACTATATAAATAGCTCTAGCACAATTTAGTGGTATGGATGAAAATCAACTATTGTTACTAAGAGATCTCCAAAAGGAAAACAAATGGTGGTCAGATGGCCAAGCACCACCAGAATTAGTCAGGAAATTTAAAAGAGCTGACTTTTTCTCCTATAGAAATCTCATTGAGGGCGATTATCCAAATATTGTAGTGGGGCCTAGAAGAATTGGAAAATCTACAGTTCTGTATCAGCTCATTGATTTTCTTATAACCAGCAAAAAAATTCCCCCTAACCGGATAATATTTCTATCATTGGAAAGGCCGTTTTTTGGCATGGTAAAAAACCCGATAAAAAACTCACTGCAAATATTTGAAGAGGCCATTTTGAAAGAGCCGTTAGAATCGCTAAGCAAACCAATTTACATTTTCCTTGATGAAGCAAGCAGGAACTTGGACTGGGCTCTGCAAGTAAAGGAATATTTCGATAAAAAATACAAAATGAAATTCTTCATTACGGGGTCTTCAACCCCCGCACTCTTTGCAAAAAGTTCGGAGTCGTTAGTTGGAAGGCATAATCTGATCACAATGCTGCCCCTAAAATTTAGTGATGTTGTTAGGATGGCTAACGACCCAAAAACAGATGAATTGCTGAACCAATTAAGCAAGATTGTTCTAAGGACTTATTTTCTCGCAGCAATAAAGCAAAATAATCCAAAGCCATTTGCAGATGCGTTGCAATCTATTTACGTTCAAGTAGGTTCTGAAGGAGAAACACTCCTACAGATTACACTCAACAAATATCTTCTTAGGGGAGGATACCCTGAATTTTATGATAAGAACACATCTTGGGCGGAAGCCTCAAAAATAATGAGGGAGGCTTATTTTGATGCAATAATAAGCTATGACATGATAAGGGTGTTCAATTCCAGAAATCCGGATAAAATAAAAGCATTATACACATTTCTCGCAACAACAACAGCACAACAAGTTAACCTTTCAACTTTGTGCGGCAAATTAGGCATATCAAAAACAGCACTTAACGAATATTTATCACAATTGCAAGAAACTCATCTCATAAAAATAATGCGGCCATACAAAAAAAATAAACTCAAAATAGGCAACGACATAAAAAAAATATATGTGGGCGATATAGGATTAAGAAACTCCGTTCTCGGAGTAACAGAAGATGAAATAAACAGCACCACTCTGTTGGGGCACCTCGCTGAAACCGCTGCACAAGACCACACGTTAAGGCTAAAATTTAATGTGGATAAAGAGCATAAGCCTGAAACATTTTTTTGGAAGTCTGACAAAAAAGAAGTGGATATAATAATTGAAATATCCAAAAAAACCATTCCGATAGAATCAAAATACTCGGAACAAATAAAATCGGAAGATTCACAAGAGCTCAAAGCCTTTATTCGGGATCACGGCAGCCCTTTTGGCATACTCTTGACAAAAAAATCTTTCCATTTTGATGAGAAGAGCAAAGTAATCAGCATTCCACTCTGGCTTTATTTGCTAATGTGTTAAACTTTCCCAAAATTACACGGTGGCTTTTTACAGGCAATCGCCTATTCGGATATATTCAACCAAAAGCATACAAAAGTATATCTTTGGTTAAATGCAGAAACTACGGGGGCTAACTCAGAATATGCCCCAAACCTAATACGGCCAAGCAAATGGCTGCTCTTTTGGATTACCCTCTACATGCAAAAATTCAGTTGTAGAGGGTAAGTATTTTCCTGTGTGATTTTAAACCTTTTTCCCTCCTACTTCATTGATAGAAAATGATTGTAATCGGCTTAACCGGAAAATACTGCTCGGGAAAGAGCACTGTCTGCGACTATCTCAAAAGCAAGAGCTTTTACTACAAATCACTCTCGGATGAGCTTCGCACAATTCTTGCAAAGGAGCAAATCGAAACCACCCGCGAAAACCTCATAAAAAAGGGCAATGAGCTTCGGGAAAAGAACGGGAACAGCCATCTTGCGCAGCTTGTGGTTGAAGGAATGTCAAAGGACAAGAATTATGTTGTTGATTCGCTGCGAAACCCCGATGAAATTCGCGAGCTGCAAAAGCTAAAGGGCTTTCATTTGTGGAACATAATTTCTTCCGAGCAGAAGAGGTTTGAGAGAATTCTTGAGCGGAAAAGGGAAGGCGACCCAAAAACTCTTGAGCAGTTCAAAGAGCTTGAGGCTAGGGAGAGCAAATCCGAAAGCGAGAGCAGCCAGCAGCTTGATGCGTGCGCAAATATGGCGGAGCACACAATAGAGAACATAGGAACGCTTGCAGAGCTTTTCGAGAAGGTTGATTCGCTTCTTCTAAATACCCCGCTTGACTTGAAGCGCCCTTCATGGGATGAATATTTCATGAACATTGCAAAGGAAGTTGCGATGAGAAGCAACTGCATAAAAAGAAAAGTTGCCGCGGTGATTGTAAGGGATAAGAGAATAGTTTCAACTGGGTATAACGGAACCCCGCGCGGAGTGAAAAACTGCAATGAGGGAGGGTGCGCGCGCTGCAATTCATTTGCAAAGGGCGGGACCGCGCTAGATGAGTGCCTCTGCTCTCATGCGGAAGAGAATTCAATTGTGCAGGCGGCATACCACGGGATTGCAATCAACGGCGCCACGATTTATACAACCTACAGCCCCTGCCTCACATGCAGCAAGATGATAATAAATTCGGGGATAAAAAAGGTAGTTTACAACACGGAGTACCCTCTTGGGGATAAGGCGCTTGCAATGCTTGCGGAAGCGGGAGTTGAAGTGAAGAAAGCGAACGTGTAAAAAAAAGTAAACGAAGTGTGCTGATAAATTTTTTACTTTTCCTCTTTTGAAATTTCGCTGGCTTCTTCCTTTTCAGCGCCAAGTATTATTGATTCAAGATTCACCTTCAAATCCTTGTTGTCCGGCAGGATATAATCCGCAAGCCCGAGACGGTATGAAATTTTCTGCGCAGTTGTGGGGCTTGATGGCCGAAGAAGAATTGTAACAAGCATCTTTGCAATGTCGATATCGGCGTAGCTATCGGTTATAATCACGGATTTTTTCACATCGAAGTTTTTCCCCTGCGCTGCAAGGCCTTCTTTAATCGCAGTGAGCTTTGTGCGCACGGCAATTCCCTCAAATTCAAAGTCCTTTGTGCCGACCATGCTTTTTATTCCGGTAATCGCCCCCGCTTCATTGAACCCAAGCTCGGTTCCTATGATGCAGTCAAACTCGAAACCATATTTTAGTTTCAGGTGCTCATTTAGCATATTTCCAAAATCTTTTGAGGAAAGGGTTGCGAGCACTATTGTTTTGCCGCTTGCCTTGATATCTATTAGCGCATTTATCAGCTGCCTGCGAAGTTGGGGCTTTATGCGGTCAAGGACATGGAAGAGGTGCGGGCGGGAAATTTTTCGCCCCATTAGAAACTTATTCCCTTCAACAATTGCCTTCTCGATGCTGTATTCTCCGGAGGCGATTTTAGAAATTACTGAATTGTAAATTTCCTCCCCGGATGCCTTGCCGGATTCTGTCTTTTCAGGGTATGCAAGCGCGAGAGCCTCTAGGTTTGCATCGGTTTTGTAGAGGGTCCCGTCCATATCTACGATTATTGTGTCAAATTCGGCGTGGCGAAACCTTCGCAGCGCGCTTCGCTTTATCTTAAAGGTAAGGGAATTCTTGACAACAAGGCCAAGAAGCTTTGCGGCACCGAGCTTGGATTTGATGTCCCGCAGGCGCGGAACCTTAAGGCGTGGCATTTTCATGGGAAATCAGATAGAATATTGGGTTAAGCACTTTAAATTAGTGCCGCAAAAGCCCTTGAAAAGGGAATTAACAGCCGCGCTTAAGTTTAAATGGATTAATTCCAAGGTATTAGCATGCCAAATGGTGAGGAGATTTTTGATGTTGTGGTTGTGGGAGCTGGGCCTGCGGGCGGCTCTGCTGCTTTGCATTGCGCGCGCAAAGGGCTCAAAACACTGATTATTGAAGAGCATGAAAAAATAGGCGAACCTGTGCACTGCGGTGAGTGCCTAAGCCTTTATGCCGTGCAAAACACAGGCATTGTTCCGCCTGAAAGTGTGATTTCTGAGCATGTGAAAGGGGTGCGCATTGTCTTTCCCGATGGAACGGCTTCGTGCCTAAATGAAGCGGGGTTTGTTTTGGAAAAGCATCTTTTCGAGCAGTGGCTTTCTGCAGAAGCTGTGAAGGCGGGTTCGGAGCTGCGGCTTGGAATGAGGCTTGAGGATTTGAAAAGGGAAAACGGCATTTGGAATCTTAAAACGTCAAAAGGAGAACTCAAAACAAAAATACTAATTGACGCTTCTGGAGTATCATCAGTTGTTTCGCGCAAATTAAACCTTAATGAAAGGTTCAAGACCGTGACAGGAATACAGTACGAGATGCGCGATGTCCCGCGCGATGGGTATCTTGACTTTTATATCTGGCCAGAGCTTGCGCCGCACGGGTATTTGTGGATGATTCCAAAAAAGGACACGCACGCAAATGTTGGCCTTGTAACAAATGAAACCAATAAGGCAAAGCAGTACACCGATGAGTTTGTAAAAAGGCTTGGATGGGAAAAAAATGCGAAGGTGAAAACTTTCGGCGGGCTTATTCCGGCTTCGGGGCCGCTAAAAAATACTTCGGGTGAAGGGCTGATGCTTATCGGGGATGCCGCAGGGTTCACTTCGCCGCTTTTTGAAGGCGGCTCTCATCTCGGGCTCAAAAGCGGGGAGATGGCGGCGATTGTTGCCGCAAAAGCGGTTGCGGAAAACAATTTTTCTGCGGAATTTTTCTCCCAGTATGATGCCATGTGGAAAGCGGAATTCCCTGAGTATGATAAAATAATCAAGGGCAAGGACGCGCTCTATGCATTTACGGATGAGGAAATTAGCTTTATTGGAAGGAGCTTCCCGAGGGATTTTGACAAATTTGATTCTGTGCAGAAAGTCATTTTCGGGCTCAGAGTCCTCTCCTCAAAGCCGCATCTTTTGAAAAAAGGGTTCCTGCCAGCAATGAAGGCATTTGAATATTCGCAGGCGAAGGCGTATGGGTGGTAATCAATAAATACTTGCATGCACTCCTTTAGTTCATGGAATTTCGCCCTTTTGTGATATTTTCGTTTATTGCCATAATAGCCATTTTTGGCTGTGTGCAGGAACAGGGAACCAATGGAAGCGCGAATCTTTCGCCCACGCAGCCTGAAAATGTTGCCGGCTTTGCGACTTTAGAATCCGGGGAAGAATCTGGAGGCACCGGAACCGGAGAGTATACGCAACCTGCGCCAAATGGCACAGGAACAGGCACTGGAAGTGGAAGCGAGTTAGGCTCTGAAAGCGGATCTGGCAGCGGTTCGGGATCTGGTTATGGAGATGAAGGCTCGGGAAGCGGTTCAGGCTATGATTATGGCTCAGGTTCTGGCAGCGGCTCGGGAGATGAAGAGGATTCGGGAAGCGGAACTGGCACAGGCAGCGGCCCATCACCAATACCTAATGACGCTTCAATCAAATGCACGCTTGACTCGGCTTCAGAAGACCGCGCAGGAACATGGAACAAATTCGAACCCGGAATCGGCGGCAGCAACCCAACACCATACGACTGGAAATGGATTTGCTCAATTGAATTCACAAAAACCAAAACCATTAACTCAATCGAAATCAAACACGAACTCGCAACAGAAACATGGTCAACCCAAAACCCACAATTATACCCAATAGTAGCATTCAAAGGCGACACGAAGCTAAACACCGCATACGCTCAGACACTCGGAACATACAATGCAGGAAAATACGACAACTTCAAGCTATTTGGCCAGATAGAAAGCGAAACATTCACCGGAGCAATCGCAACATTCACATTCTCAGACGGCACAAGCGCAAGCACAAAAATAGCGCCATCGGACAAGAAGCCACAGGCGGCATGCAGCGACTCTGACGGAGCGGACTACTTCACAAAAGGGACAACGACAAAAGGCGCAACAACAAAAACAGATTACTGCATCAACACCGAAACACTCAATGAATACACCTGCAAGGACAATCAGGTAAAGGATGCCACATACAAATGCCCGAACGGATGCGACAAGGATACGGGGGCGTGCAAGCCGGACACAACAACGCCTGCAATAAATTTCTGCTCTTATTTGAACAATAATACTTCATCACCATACCGCGAGGATGAAATTTTCAATTACGCTGCAGGCGACAACGAATTTTCAGGCAAACAGATTGACATTAAAATAAAGAAGATTGAAAATGTAGACTCCCAAAAACCCAAAGCGACTTTCGAACTTTATGAAGCGGGAACCAAAAACCTGATTGCAACTGCCGCGGCAAGCCACTGCGACGATTTGCGCAATTTATTCATCGGCAAAGACGGAAAGCCGATACTGCTCAATCACTATTTTATTAAGGGATTTGGCAAGGACGACAAGGGCAAATTCGTTTCACTGGCATGGCTGCAAAATGATGTGTGTGTGGAATCAGAGAACGGGGGCTACACACAATATGGAACTGTTATCGGAACAACAGGAATGCTGTTTGGGACGATTTACAAAAGCTCCCAAATTACGGATTTATCAATCTCGGGCAGCTTCAATAACGGGTCATTCATAGATTCGAAAGAGTTCCCTTCGACAAGTCCTGGGACACCGACACTTGTTATTGATTTGGCTTCATTCCAGACGCCACTGCAGGGAGAAACCACAGTGACCTTGAAAGTAAAAGGCAGATACAACGGCCAGGAAATTAATTCGACTTATTACTGCATAGGCGATGCAAAGAAGGATGATATTGGATTTATTTTAGTAAGAGTCCTCGACGGCGAAACGAAAGAGCCGATTGCAGGGGCTTCACTCTCGCTTGGGGGCCCTGCTTCATCATATTATCTGGGATATTATTCGACACAGGAGGACGGCGTTGGATTCCTAGCAGACAGGGCTAAATCCCCGCCTGCACCGTATCAGGTTAATGCCAGTGCAGCAGGATATGAAAAGGGCTGGAAATCCGATGTGTATATCTATTCAGGCGGCAAAACAGAAGTGACAATAGAGCTGAAGAAATCCGAAGTGCCTGCCAATAATCAGCTCTCGGAGCCAATACTAAACAAGAATCCAGAAAACAGGGTTTCGATTAAGGCGTTCTTCGAGTTCGAAGGGCCTTTCACCAAAATGTTCTACAATAACCAGATGAAGCAGATACTGGATACATATCCAAACGAAGTCAGCTTCTCATTTACCAATTATCCGCTCTCAATAATCCATAGATATGGCACCATAACAGCACTTGCAGGCGAATGTGCGGCTGCACAGGGCAAATTCTTCGAATTCGCAGACCAATTATACGGCAATGATTATTCCACATTTACAAGGGATGTTTTGCTAAACATTGCATACGACGCCAAGCTTGACTCTACTGCATTTGCAGAATGCCTCGAAGAGCAAACATATTACCCCGAAGTCCTCGATGACATCAAGCAGGGAAACGCGCTTGACATTACAGGAACGCCTACATTTATTTTAAGCAACGGCCAAAGGGAGATAAGAATTGTAGGCGCGCAATCCTATGATGAATTCAAGAAAGCGATTGAATTCCTGCTAAATGACACAGAGCCGCCAGTTGATGACGCCGTGATAAAATCAGACTTCATAGTGAAAGACATTGTAATCAAGGATGCTGGCAACGGATATGTGGACATCATCCGCAACCCGTTCACAGGGGACACAGGCACATATTATGTGAAAAACAAGATTGGCGGCATAAAGGGAACCGGCAAATACGACGGACAGAGCATGACAATTGCAATACTCCAGCTGCTCTCAACAAATCCGGCATTCGGCACGCCGCTGCAGGCGACATTCGAGTTATATGACAAAGATGGACGCATTGTAAGCACAAAAACCGCCTCAATCGGCGACAACCTAAGGTACTTATTCAAAGCTGAGCCCGAATCAGGAAAGGCGCATTATTATGAAGGCGAAACGATTTCTTCGGTGATTGGAGCCGGACTTTACAAGGGCCAGAAGCTTGGCATAAAATTCGCCACGCTTGAAATCAAGCGCGCGGCGGCAGGCTCGCAGTACCCGTTCATTTACACAGGGACGTTCGAGCTCTACAACGAGAGCGGAAAACTCCTTGACACGCAAACCGCAGGCAAAAGCGATGACCTCGGAAACCTCTTCAAGGACCCGAACGGGCAGAACGCACTTGGTTCAAGCGTGAACATTGATTTGATCGGGCTCTCATGGCCGAACTATACCGGATATATTGAGGTGACGGTGAAAAAGCCGGAAGCGCCAACAACTCAGCCAAAACAGGTACGCATAGCGTCATCGCCAGAGCCGATGGAATGGAACCCAAAAGTTTCAACAAGCGGCACGGGAGCGAAACTTGGCGTGATACAGGAACTTAATGAACAGTTTGAACTTGGGGTCAATGTGAAAATAGATGCGGCGGCTCCCAAAAAAATTTACAAAGAATTTCCAAGCTTCACTTCGCCTGATGCCACATGGCTCTCCGGCGGACCTTCAAGCATTTCCTACGGAACAATAACCGAAATGCCATTTAGGGATAGTGCAGGCAACATATGGTATAAAGTCCAATTCAAACAAAAGCTCTCAACGCGCGGAGAGGCGATACTTGCAAACGCATGGGTCACACAAGAAATGCTTCTAAAGCTCAACGCCGACTGGACAACAACAAAAATCCCTAAAAGTTACACAAGCCACTTCAAGCTTGAGGCGCGCGGAACAGGATATAAGCAGGGCGACTTCCTTTTGGCAAAAGCAGGAGGCGCACTCACGCAGGACGTTTATCTTTATGTGATGTCAACC
Organism: archaeon; assembly: GCA_035289485.1. Classification (GTDB taxonomy): domain Archaea; phylum Iainarchaeota; class Iainarchaeia; order Iainarchaeales; family Iainarchaeaceae; genus UBA10205. The sequence goes on from DATDXA010000024.1 coordinate 35,736, forward strand.
GACAGCAAAGGCGGAGTAAGCGCATTCACAGCATACGCATCAGAATCCAAAGTGCTCTCAAACACTGCCGCACCCAAAGCAATAAACCTGCAGGCAGTTTCAAAACCCGCAATATTTGAAAAGAAAAAGACCGCACTCTTTGAGGATTTGGCGTGCTATGATTTTGATGGCGATGGGACATTAACTCTGGATGAATGTGCAGAAGACATCGAGACATACCTGCAAAAAAACATCCGCGGATGCTGGACACAGATAGATGATTCATCACATGATGACACGCCCGCTGAAGAAAATGATTTTGCAATCAACACCGAAATATGGTACGCCGGGCAGGACTGCGAAAAAATGGACATAACGATACCGTTTGAAAGGGCAAAAGAAATCAAAGTGAGGACCTATTTCGATGACGGAGCGGGAACAGTAGTGCCATATTACTTTCCGGTAACGGTGGTGGACTTGGGCGCCGAAAGCCTTGATACAGTGCCTCTGCCGTCGCTTGGGTGGGATGGGGAAGGGCACATAACGGTGGTGGTTGCCGACATCTGGCAGCCGGAAGGCAAGTTTATCGGGGAAATAGCAGACATAGGTTTCCTTGATGACGATGGATGGCTCGGGCCAGGCGGAAGGGCAGGACTATTCACTGGCAACGGATACAACCGCACAGGAACAATAGATGTTGCCGCATCATCAGAAGACGATTCATACAAATCGCAGGACTTATGGGTTAGCGCAATAGGAACACCCATACACAATAAGGCGTCCACTTATCAGATGGCAACATGTGTGAAAAAAGACACTCCGCCGCCAACAGGAGAAGGGACATATCTCACAGGGATTCCATGCACGATATTCACCTTTGAAGACCCCGCAACAAAAGAAAAAGTCATAGCGACAGAGGAAGGCGTGAAATTGTTCATGACACAGTGCCAGTACGCACTCGGAGGCGCATGCGGGCTACCGGCATACCGCAGCAAGCTAGAGGACATACTAAATGCACCCGCACCAATCGGATACAACGGTGACATAGCGACATACCAGGATATGATTGATTATATGACCTATGAAGCGCTTGAGAAGCACGCGGACCATGTGCTGGGGTTTACGCCGGAAGATACGGCACTTACAAAAGACCGCACGGAAAATGGCGAAGCCGCAGAAAATGCCTTTTTCGCGGGGGGCGAGGAACAATCGTCGGCTGGCGGTAAGTTGGAAGCGGAATTCAATTACGCGAAAATGGACCCTTCAGGTTTCCCGAAGGTGGATAATGCGGCGCAGATTCATGGCATAGTTGCGAGGTACGAAAAGGCGCTCTCTGACAGGGTCATTAGGCTCACCGAGATATATTCCGGCTTGAAAACGGAGCTTGCTGAAATTGCAAGGCAGATAGATGAAAAAAGAACACGCCTCTCGGAGCTCAGTGCAAGGCAGACGGTGCCCATTTTACCTTCAGAAATCGATGAACTTAAGAGGCTGCCTGCGGAAATAGCCGAGCTTGAAAACCGCCAAAGATTGGTCGCGAACAACTTCGCCATTACAAAGCAATCTCTTGCCGAGCACAAGACAAAGCTGACAAAAACGCAGAGTGGGTTGATTTCTTCTGAACTTAAGTGGAGAAGCGAACTGGCGGCTGCCACGGCAAAAGCCGAAAAATCCGCCGGGATGCTAAGTTCAGTTAGGAAAGGCATAGTTAGTATTGGAAGGGGCCTTAAAAGGATGGCTGGACTCGGTGTTGCGGTTATTATTTTGAATGATGTGCGCAACAGTGGCGCCTCGGAAGCGGCATGGAATTTTGTTAACGGGATGGTGCCGGCCACAGTGGTGCTGGATAATGCCGGGCCGGACAGCATGGAAGTCGTGAAAAAACTTGCGGAAAAGAGGCAGCAATTGCACGACAATGTTGTCGGACCGCTGCAAGCATTGGGGAATGCGTATAATCGTGCAATGGGGATAGACAAAGCATCTGAGTATATGAGTAAACTTAGGGAAGACCAGAGGGCAGTTGAAGAGGGAGACCCGAACGCAGCCCAAAGCCAAAAATTAGTCAGCGAAGCAAATGGGCTGGCGGCATCGTTAGAAAATCAGAATCAATGAAATTTGCATCCAAATCGCCCCCAAAAAGTGATTATTAAATAGGTTCCCTTCGTAAGGTTAGAGTATGCACTCTTCGGTTTCTGGATACCATCTTGGGGTAATCCCTGATGGGAATAGGCGCTGGGCGCTTGCAAACGGGCTGCACCCAAGCGAAGGGCACAGGCGCGGCGCTGAGAAAATGGAGCTTCTTGTCAACTGGGCAATGAAGCAGGACGGGGTAAAGGAACTGAGCGTTTATGGGCTTAGTGAGGAGAATTTCAAGCGCAACCCGGCAGAACTTGCATGGCTCTATGACATTTATTATGATAAGCTAGCAAAGCTGCTTGATTCGGATGATATGCACGAGAAGGGTGTGAAGGTAAATATTGTTTCCACAAGCCCTCAGAAGGTTCCAAAAAACCTGCGCGATGTGTGCTTGGATCTTAAGAGCGAAACCAAATATTATGGAAATAAGGTCCTCAATATTCTTATCGGATACACGGGCCAGAGCGAGATTTTGCGCGCTGTGAGCTCTCCGATGAATAGGGTCAGAAACCTCTTTTTTGGGCTAAGCGAGGAAGACATTGTGCGAAGCCTGGGAGTAAAGAGCACTTGCGATTTTGTGATAAGAACTGGAGAAGAGGAAGCAGAGCGCGAGGCGAAGTCCGGATTTTTGCTCTGGCAGAGCGCGTACTCAGAGTTTTACCACATACAAAAATTCTGGCCTGATTTGGAAGAGCGCGATTTGCAGGACGCGTGGGGATATTTTTCTAACACGAGAAGGATGCAGGGGAAATAGTCAACTATTTAGTTCAAGATAATTAACCTAATTTATTTCAGCACTTTTCCCGTCTTCATATACCACAAATACAAATCGAGAAGAGAGTGGTTCATTTTAGCCTTTTGCGCGAAATTATCTAATGCGGATTCAATCTGAAGATAGTTTCGCTCAGTAATTGTTTTTGGAAGCGCGCTGATTAGCGCATGCTCGTGCATGAGGCGGATTATGTGCCGGTCAAGTATTGCGCAGTTGTCATGGCCCGTGTTTCGCAAAAAATGCGAAGACTCCTTGAGACCGTAGCCTTTCACATTTTCAAAAAGATAATTTCTTTTTTCCCGGTCGTTCTCGAATTCCTGTAATTTTTCTTTTATTCCAAAATGCCTGCGCGCGCCCACAATATATTCCGCTCGCTTGTTGTAGAAGCGATAGCCAAGGGATTTTAGCTCGCGCGTGAGTTTTTTTTGCGGCAAATTATAGAACCCATCAAAGCCTAGCGCATCCTGAACCTTAAGGCCCATCATCGCACTTGAGTTTGCGGTTGTTAGGCAGAAACAAAGTTCGGAAAACCAGTCCTCTTCGCTTTTCCCGGCGAATGATTTGAATTCATTATAGCGCTCTTTTATGCTTTTGGAAATGCCGTTTGTTTGGAGGGCGCGAAGTTCAAAGAGAAGCGCATTTGACATGTAAGAAAGGGAGATTGGAAAGAATAAAAAGCGGTGCGCGGCGTTTAATCAGGCAATTTTCAGGATTCTTGCCACTGCCTCAACTGAGCGGACGGAAAAATCCTTCGCGCGCGCCTTTGCCTGCGCAACACTCATGCGAGGGCCGGTAATACCATAACCAACTGGCTTATCAAATTTGAGCGAGAGATCTGAAACCTTTTCGGCTACCGTGTACGCAACAATTTCATCGTGCGATGTTTCTCCCTGAACAAGCGCGCCAAGAACCACTGCGCCGTCGATATCGGTGCGCGCGAGCTCTCTTTTGAGCGCGAGAGGGATTTCAAAGCAGCCGCACACTTTTACAATGGAAGCAACTTCAATTCCTTTCGCTTGCGCGGCGCGCTTCGCATTTGAAATCATCTCCTGCGCGATTTTTTTGTGGAAATCTGCTGCGATTATTGCGATTTTCATTACATGTTCCTCCATCTCTTTCTTTTTCGTCAACGTTTTTCTTTCTCTTGGAAAGAGAAAGAAAAAGGTTGGTGGGGCTCCGCTGCGATGATTGAAATTTTCATTTTTCCAGAATTTTGTTTTTCCATTCAGTTCACCTTCACGGGCGCCGCATTGTCCTTTCCCTGCCGCTCGCCAGTGCCGGCGCGCGCTGTGAGCTCGTGCGGCGCAAAGAGCATCCACATAATGTTTTGCGCGTGTTTTGATGCGCGGTTGTGCATGATTTTTCCGAGCTCCTCCGGAGTTTTAGCTTCATCTTCGTGCACGAAAACTTCGAACACTGTTTTTCCGGTCATGAGCTGCACTTGGCCAATTCCAAGTGATGCCTCGTGGCTGCAGGTTTTATCAACTGGAGCCGAGCCTGGCATTCCAAGAGCGATTGCGGCGGTGCACCCATGCTCTAGAAGCTGAAGGAGAGCAACGGGAAGGTCTTTTACTCCGGGAACGGTTTTTCTCAGGATTTTTACTTTCCATTTATTCGCTTTTGCGCAGGCATTGATTGTGTCGATTGCAATTTTTCCCATATCGCCGCGCGCAAACATCGTATCTACTATGGCAATTTTTTTCATATGATTTTCACCGCACAGTTGTACAATTTTTTCAGTTCCATTTTCCATTCACTCCCTCACAATCTCAACTATCGAGCCGTTTTCAAGAGAAAACTTCTTGCGCAGGCTTATTGGCGCAATGATTTCAATAATATTTGCAGGATGGTTTGTGCGGTGCGGGAGAATTGCCGCGGCTTCAACTTTGCCGTTCACCGTGCATTTCCAGCAATCGATTCCGCCAAAGGTGCGCTGCTCTGTTTTGAAGCCTTCGATTTTTATT
>DATDXA010000025.1:0-5665 GCA_035289485.1 archaeon
ACCTTTATAAAGGTTAGTCTTTCATCATAATCAGCCTCAGTCCGCCCATCTGTCGTCATCGCATGCGCTCCCCAGGTGGGAAACGCGCGCTCTGAATCATCGTCAGATCATCATCGGCCAAGAGGATTTTTCCAAAAAAGAGTTTTTAATCCCCTGCACTAAGGCATCAGATTTTCGTATCGCGGATGTCCTGCTCTAGTTTTGCCCTGTACGCATCCAGCTTTTTTGCAATAGAGGCATCCTTTAGCGCGAGAATTCTGATGGCCAAAAGCCCTGCATTTTTTGAAGCGTCTATTCCAACAGTTGCAACTGGAACCCCAGGAGGCATCTGCGCGGTTGAAAGAAGAGAATCCATGCCCTTAAGGGATTTTGATTCAATCGGAACTCCAATTACAGGAATTCCCGTGAGCGCCGCAGTGACGCCTGCTAGGTGCGCTGCGCCGCCCGCTCCCGCAATAATAATTTCAAGCCCTCTTTTCTGAGCGCCGCCCGCATATTCTTCCAAAAGCTTGGGAGCCCTGTGGGCGGAAACTACCTTCAGCTCATTTGCAACGCCAAATTCATCTAAAATATCGGCGGCAGGCTTCATGCGCTCCAAATCCGATTTTGAGCCCATTATTATGCCGACAATGATTTTGGAATCTTTCAAAAACAAACACCTCTCAGATACATTACTAATATGCAGTGCGGATTTTAAAACCCTTTTTCACCCTCAGAAAAACAATATAATAAGCGCCGAAAGCAACAGGATATTTGCAAAATCCGCAACAGATGTGACTATCGGAATCAGGAAATTGTTCGGGTCCTCACCTTGGCGGTAAAAATGCAGCCCCGCAAACACCGCGAGAAGGAAAATAAGAAACACCATCAGCACGACATCAAGAAGCGTTATCGTGACGATTTTGAAAATGATTTCTGGCCCTGAATGGAACCCTGAAAGGCCGGCTAGCATTACCGCGGCGAGGGCGGCAATCACTGAAACGGCAATTGCGCTCACAATTATCTGCAAAAACAGGTCCCCGAGCTCGCGGTTCTTTGCCCAGTGAACTGAAGCCTTGCCCTCAACCAGCATTGCAGAAAAGCGCGAGGCAACAACAGTTCCGAAATCACCAATCATGTCATTTAGCGCCGGAAGCAATATTATCATTGGCGCTATGGCTAGCAGCGCGCTTTTTATCCCGTTGAGCGCGAATCCTCCGAATGAACTGACAATTGCGGCAAGAATCAGGATGCGCATACTCTCATGTATGATCCTTGCAATGGCATGGCTGTGAGGGCCGTATTCTTTCATGTAAAAAACGGTCTTGTGTGAAATCGGCTTTTTGCGCTTGGCATGAACTGAGAGATGCGGATACTCAAAGCGCATTGCCTTTTGCACATGCTCTGGTGTTTCTCGCACACTCATACAACAGCCACCGCAACCATGAGTGAAAGTATGCTGACCAAATCCCCGGTGGAGAGTATAAACGGGCCTATGACATTGTTGGGGTCATGGCCTTTTCGGAAAAGATAGAATGTGGAAAAGAGCGCGATAGGTATTTCAATTGCGTTTGCAATAAGGCCTGCAAGCACTGCAATTACAATGATTTCTAGATAAATTGCGCCAGAGAAAAAAAATGTGAAAAGCGAGGCAATTGTGCCGAGTGCAAATGAAACCAAAAGCGCAAGCGCGAAGGATGCTATCAGGTTGCTGCGTATCAGCCTCGTGTTCAATTTTTCATGGCTAATGACACCAAGAAAGAGGCCAGAACTTATGCGCGAGGCAAAAGAGCCGCTTATTGAGCCGCGCATCTCAAGAAAGCCGGGGAGCAATATCAAAAGCCCCGGAAGCAAAAAAAGCTCCTGCTTGTAGGAAAAAAGCGCAAGGCCCGCAAGAAGGCCGGCAGCTACGGAAAAAAGCTGTGAATAGAGGATATCGTGGAAGTTTTTATCTGAGAGCCACATTCAATTGACTTAGAGAAACTACTTGGTATAAATTAGTTTTTACAGCACTATTTTCATGCAAAAACCCTTCATCGTCATTGTTTTGCTATCATTCGTCGCCCTTGCCGGATGCTCGGCCCTTGACTTGGAGCCAGAAGATTACCACGCGCACGCAGACATTATGGTCCTGATAAATGGGGAAGTTTTTGATTTCAACAAGGCGCAATACATGAGCACTGCTACCAATCCCCTTTCTGAAAATGTGCACATGCACGACTTTAACCCGCATGTGGTGCACTTCCACAACGAATCCGCAACACTTGGGGATTTTTTCAGAAGCGTTGGGATGTCAATCGATTCTCGCTGCTTTAACAGCGGGAATTCCGAATACTGCAGCGACGGAAAGAAGAACCTCTTTGTTTATGTAAATGGCCTGCCGCTTGCCCTGCAGTATGACACATATATTCCAAAGGATCTTGACAAAATAGTGGTGCACTACGGCGAAAGCGTACCTTCACAAGAACTCCTTGGCAGCGTCACTTCAGAAAGCTGCATCTATTCGAAAAAATGCCTTGCACCGCCTGGCTTTGATATCGGCAATGAAAGCTGCTCGGGAACAGAGCCATGCAGGCTTTGAGTGAAATTAACGCCTGCCCAAATTTTTAATTGCTTTGAGGCAATATGCATTTGAAGGTGATTGGAAATGATTGAAAAAGGGCAGAAGGCGCCTTCATTTGCGCTAAAAGACCAAAGCGGCAAGGAACACAAATTGGCGGATTATAAGGGCAAAAAGCTTGCACTCTATTTTTACCCAAAAGATGACACTTCGGGTTGCACAACGCAGGGGTGCAGCATACGGGACAATTTTTCAGCGCTCAAAGAAAATGGAATTGCAGTGCTCGGAGTTAGCAAGGACTCGGTGGAATCGCACAAAAAGTTCGTGGAGAAATTCAAATTCAACTTCCCGATACTTTCAGATGAGAAAGGGGGGGTTTTGGAAAAATACGGCGTATGGAAAGAGAAGAGCATGTATGGGAAAACATTTTTGGGAATTGCCCGCACCACATTCCTGATAAATGAGAAAGGAACCGTGGTAAAAGTTATTGCAAAGCCCAACGTGGCGGAGCACGCAAAGGAAATAATTGAAGGGTTTGGCACCTGAATTATAAGTCAATGAACGTGCAATCGCGCGCTTAACGCCCCATAACCTTTAAAAGCCACGCCGAGCAATACAATAGAAAAGGATTTGAAAAAGAGGTTGAAAAAAAATGGCAAAATTCAAAATTGAGCACCACAAGGAAATCTGCATAGGATGCGGAGCGTGCGCGGCAATAAACCCTGATGACTGGGTAATGGAAGGGGACAAATCTCACCTTGTTGAATCCGGCAAAGAGAGCGGTGAGCACGGAACACAGGAATTCAAGATTGTTGATGATGCCAAAATTAAGCAAAACCAGGAAGCCGCGGATGCCTGCCCTGTGCCATGCATATTTGTCAAAAAAGTCAGCGACTGATTAACACAACATAAAGAATATTAGTAGAATAACACTAATTCTGCAAATGGTTGCAAAGAAAATCGAGAAATCCATGCTGGCGTATACAGCCACACCTGAGTTCACAAGAAAACTCAGAACAATAGGCGTTGATGCAGTGCACACAATGCGATACCGAAGAGGCATTGTAAATCTTTCTCCAAGACAGCACCAAAGAGCAAATACCATGCTCAGGGGGCTATTGGGTTTGCCGAGGAAGTTCGAGATTGTGGGGGACAGGGCAACTGGATGGGACAAAAATGTGGGAAGATTGCACCCAGACAGCAGGCGCGATATACTCAATCCTGAAGGAATCCCGCCACCCAAAAAAGGCAGCCCCCAAAATTATTTTCCGCCACTCAGGCACCCTTCTGAGAAGCGCCGCAGAATCAGGTTTTAGTGTTTTAAAATAAAAAAAATAGCACGCCCGGCAATTACGCCGGGCGATTATTTTGCGGAGCAGGGCCGACCGAAGGTCGCCGCTCCCTCCCGACCGGAGGTGCCCGCGAGGGCAGGAGCAGCTCGGGTTTTACTCTATTTCAAACTGCGCGTCGACTGTTACTGTTACAGTAACGTCCCCTGGGGTGATTGGGGTTTCCGCGCGCGGCGCAGAGCCACCGGCACTATCCATTGCAAGGTACTTGTTGTACACTGGAATGTATGAGTACCCTTCGCTTGCCGAGTACACTCCCTTTATTTTCGCGCCAAAGCCCGAAGCTATCAATTCGGCCTTTGACTTTGCAGTTGAAGCCGCCTGCGCCAGCAAATCAGCGCGCACCTGCGCCTCCTTCTGCTTTGAGAGCGTGAACGAAATGTTGTCCACCCTGTTCACTCCGGCATCCACCGCAGCGTCAATAACTTTTCCTGTCAGGGAGAAGTCGCGCACGGTTATCTGGATGCTGTTTGATGTCCTATAGCCAATTGGCTCCGATTTCTTTGTGAACTCATCCCACTGATACTCAGGGTAGAGCGTATATGACGAAGTCTGGATGTCGTCGTCTGCAATTCCGAGCGCTTTTATGGCGTTGCGAACCTTTGCAGATATTTCCGCATTCTTTGCCTGGCTCTCTGACGCATCCTTTGAGAGAGTCTCAACGCTAAATGAGAGCGTTGCCTCATCCGGAGTGTATGCCTTTGCAACAGAGCCTGAAGAGCTTATCAGGCGCCTATCGCTAGCCCATGGATATCCAGGGTAGGATGAGGCGGAAGTTGCGCTGAGTGCCTGCGCACCAGCCATCATTCCAGGGCTGTACTTTACAGTTTCGTAGCTGACTGCGGACTGCTGCGAAATTCCGCCAAGCAAAAGCCCGCCCGCAACCACGGCGACAACGACAACTATTGCCATTATCGCATAATCTTTTCCATTCTGCATTATTGAACACCTCTCCAAAAATTATTGTAAAATCTTTGGGGCGGAAGTAATATTTAAACGGTTTCGATTGCTTAGGGAAAAGGCTAAAGTGGGCAGGAAAAACGTGATTTCACAATTTCCCAAATTCTTTCTGCACCATCAGAGTATCTTCTTCAATATTAGGGCTCTCGGTTACAAGCACGCCCTTTGCATTGAAATCTTTGAGAACGCGCAAAAGCTCGCGCCACTTCATATCACTCTCTTCCAAAATGAGATGGTTCTTCTCGCCCTTTGGGCCGTAAGCGATTCCTGAGAGGTGGATGTGCATGTTCTGGATTGCGATTTTTCCCAGCTTTTTTTCAATCAGCTCCATCACCTGGTGGAATTCTTCTTTTGTGTTGAACTTCCCGTTCGTGCGCGCGTGCAGGTGGGAAAAATCTACCACGGGGAGTACCTGGTCGAACTCCGCGCTCAAATCACATAGCTCATCAATCGAACCAAACTGCGTTGGCTTTCCCGTGGTCTCTGGGCGAATCCACACCTTGAGCCCTAGGGTTTTTACTTCCTCGATGATTTTTGCAAGCTCGGTTTTTACACTCGCATAAACTTTTGCAGGCTCCATGCCCAAATAAAATCCCGGATGAAAGCACACCGAGTAGCCGCCGCACGCATCCAAAATTTTTGCGCTCTGCAAAATGCGCGAGCGCGAGGCGCCGCGCTTTTGCGGCTCAACAGCATTTAGATTTATAAAATATGGCGCGTGGCATGTGAGCACCACCTGTTCAGCGTCAACCACCTTGCGGATTTCCGGGGCCTTTTCCTTTGTTATGAAAACGCTCTGCACGAATTCGAGCTCCAT
>DATDXA010000026.1:0-3410 GCA_035289485.1 archaeon
AGCTTGAATTTTGTGCGCTCGCGCAAAATGTTGTGGTCTTTTGTTTTCTTTGCGGTCTGCAGCATGCGCTCGATGCTTGTTACAAGCTCCTCAAGTGAAACCTTCCCTTCCTTTATTTTGCGGATGCTCTTTAAATCCGGAATAAGCGCTTCGAATTCCGCGCGCTCCTCAGGGGTCATTGCCTGCTTTTGCAAAAGGAAATCCTCCTCATCCTCAATTTCGCTAACGCGCAAAACATTTGCCTTGAACTTTAGAAGTATTGCGGACGCAAGGATTGCATTCGCAGGAAGGCGCAAATCAGTGCCTGTGAGCGCATTTATTTTTTTTAAGTATTTTTCCGCGAGCGCCGCAATATCTATGCTCCATGGGTCCATGCGCTCTGTGCGCACCATCTCAATGAGAATGGTTTTCCATGCGGGCTGGTCAATTAAATCAACAAGGTCCACATTCTGCGGAAGGTCGGCAATAGAGAGCTGGCCTTCGGCAACACCGCCTCCGGCAAGGCTTTCCAAATCATCGTCTTCAATTGCTTTCATGAGAAACAAATATAGGGCAATGAGGGAATATATAGATTGCGGCTGGCGTATTATGTAGAATTGGGCTTTTAGTGTGCCTTTCTTTGCGACCTTATTTTTCCCCAGGTATCCCCACCAGAATTAAGTAGCCTATTTACCCGCCGGTTTATCAATGGCCTGCTTGCTTTCATCAATAATGAGAATGCAGCGTCGCCAACCCCCTTATTTAGGAAATCCCTGCTTCGCTGAAAAACGGACCCTTCATTTTTTCTGGCGCGTGGCTCATCACGCGTTCCATACATTAACTTTTCCGCAACACCCCACCTTGCATTTTGCCTTATATAATCCAAATAGCCAGGAACCGGCAGTTTAACTAATGAAGAAGGAACTATTTTGAACCTGCCTTTAAGCACATGTCCCAAATACAAGTCAACACCTATGCGCGGGTCTTGTATCATTTCAATTCCAGATAGTACATGGCGCCTGATTGCACAGCAAGCGGGAGATAAAAAATCCTGCTTTTCCCAATCAAAAGTGACCCTTTTCCTGAAGACCTCCCATGGCTTGAATTTTTCAGCTAAAGGCTTGACAACAGCACCGGCGGCCAAGAGATGTGAATCCGCACGAAGGGCGTCATCAAGACCCTTCAATGTCCCCTTTTCAAGATGGACATCCGCATCAATAAAAAACAAATTCTCAGACCGTGGATTGCTTTTTCTGATGAGCTCTTCCCATGCAAAGTTCTGGCCTTTTTTTTCAAGCCAAAGAACCCGAAATAAGCCTTTGCTCCCAGTAAGCCTTGAGAGTCTTGCCAAACCCTTCATAGTAGGGCCGTTATGCAGTTCACCATTAACGCAAAAAAGCAGCTCTTTTTCAGTTTCTCTTTGCCAAAGAGTGGAGTTTTTTACGCCATTCAAAAGCGATTGCAATGTTCGTTCTGATTCATTCCAAACAGGAACGCATACTGAAAGCATATTATAGCAATAAACACAACCTAGAAGATAATAATATTGGAATTGGAATAAATATCTAAATTCAGGTGCCTTCTTTCCAGGAATTGAGGTACTTTTCCTGCTCGCGCGTAAGCGACTGGATATGAACGCCCATTGCCTTCAATTGCAGCCTTGCTATGTGCTGGTCAACTGAATCAGGAAGCACATGCAAGCCCGCAGAGAGGTTATGCTTTAGCCCGTATTCTAGAGCAAGCGCCTGCCCGCAGAAGCTAAGTGACATCACAGTGGATGGATGCCCTTCCGCGGCGCCAAGGTTTACAAGGCGGCCTTCAGCGCAAAGATAAATTTTCTTCCCGCTCTTGAGGGTGTACTCATCTAGCTGCCAGCGTATCCTTCTCTTCTTTGATGAAATCTCTTCAAGCCCCTTGACGTCAATCTCGACATCGAAGTGCCCCGAATTTGCCAAAATCGCCCCGTCCTTCATTTTCCGGAAAGCTGCTTTAGGAATCACATGCTTGTTTCCGGTAACTGTTATGAAAACATCACCGAGCGGGAGCGCGCGCTCAAGTGTCATTAGCGAATATCCATCCATCTTCGCCTGCAGCGCGCGGATTGGGTCAACTTCAACAACAATAATATTGCTTCCAAATCCCGATGCCTTGTCCGCAACGCCTTTTCCGCAATCTCCATAGCCTACAACAACCACGACTTTTCCCGCAAAGAGAATATTTGTCGCGCGCAGGATGCCATCAATTGTGCTCTGGCCTGTGCCGTAATAATTGTCAAAAAGGTGCTTTGTCTTGTTGTCATTAACAGCAATCACAGGGTACTTCAATGCCTTGTCCTTTTGCATTGCCCTTAGGCGTATCACACCCGTCGTGGTTTCTTCCGTGCCGATTTTAATCTGGCTTAGAAGATTTGTCCTTTTTGTGTGAATTTCAGTTACAAGGTCAAGGCCGTCATCAATGGTTGCTGTCGGAGAGAAATCAAGGACCTTGTTTAGGTACTCATAATATTCCTCTTTTGTTTCGCCCTTTTTTGCATAAACATGAACGCCTTCCTCTGCAAGCGCGGCTGCAACATCATCTTGAGTACTAAGCGGGTTGCATCCGGTAATTGCAACTTTCGCGCCGCCCGCAATAAGTGTTTTTACAAGCACGGCGGTTTCCTTTGTGACATGAAGCGCCATCCCAACTTTTTCGCCCTTGAGCGGCTTTTCCTTTGCAAAGCGCTTTTGCACTTCAAGAAGCGCGCCCATCTGTGTTTCGGCCCATTCAATCTGGGCCTTTCCCTGTGAGGCGAGCTTCAAGTCCTTTACCGAATAGTTCAACAAAACACCTAAACAAAAAGGACCTACAACCATTTATAATAATTCCTAAAATGCAGCCTTGCAAAAACGCACCAAAAGGGATTTTAACTCCCTTTTTGCGGCAAAAAAAATCAAAAAAATATGTGAGGAAAAATCATGGCAAAAACGTGAAAATTGCCGCCAGCGCAAGGAAAAAAAGAAGCGCCAGAATAATTAGAAGCATAATCACGCGCTCAACCTTTCTTGTGACCTGCCGGTCATTTACTGTTGAGTCATGCATTTGAGCCACACCTGATATGTAGAAAACCAGTATTTAAAACCTCACAAACTCATGGAATTGGGAAAAACGAGCCTCCACATCCGCATCCGAAATTTCCTTAAGCCTATTTACCGAAAAATCCTCGGCGTTGAATGAGGCGATGCAGGATGCGTAAACAATAGCCTTTCTCATGTTCGCGTGCGAAAAATCCGCGGTTTTTGCAAGATAGCCGATAAGCGCCCCGCCAAAAGAATCGCCCGAGCCGGTAGGGTCCTTGACGTTTTCAAGCGGATAGCCTGGACATGCGAAATGAGAATCTTTTGTAAACATTAGTGAGCCGTGCTCGCCCTTTTTTATTATCGCGACTTCGGAAT
>DATDXA010000027.1:0-20385 GCA_035289485.1 archaeon
AATTTTTTCCTACAGCCGCGCGGCATTCGGCTTAAACCTTTCGCCCTCTTGTGAGGCCAAAAGGATTTAATGCCTCTGCCGCGCCAAAAAGCCTCCGGAAAAAATTCCTTTCACGGAGGTGGTTCGAATGGAGTTTTCAAAAGAATTTCAAATTCTTCCTCCGACATCGGAGGAAATAATCGCGGCACAAAAGTTGCTGGAAACGGATTCAGAATTCCTTACAGACAGGGAACTCTGGATTTTGTCAAACTATTTTGAGGAAGGTGATTGGGAATGAACTGTATGGCTTTGCCATACTTGGCACCGGCACCGAACCCTGCACCGGAATATAATCCTCTCAAAGAGGCTTCTGTTATGGTGCCTCTTATCACTGAGCAGGATATCATTAGCACATATTCTGCCAAAGAACAGTTTTCTTGCAGGAAATATTCTGAGTACCAGAAACTGATTGCAGAAAATCCAAGCTTTGGTTACAAGAGGGCTGCCAAAATTCTGGGAGTCAAACCCGGAAAGACCCGCTGGTGGCACACCAAGGGCGAGAAGCGGGCGGTTCCATTGCCGCTCAAGGCTGCGCAAAAACTCAAAGACGCCGGGCTTCTTCCATTTTACGAAAATCACAAAGACGCCGAGATTATCTTCAATATGCTCGGTGTATTGTTTGGCGATGGCGGAGTAGATGCCCTCTACAACGGGGTTGCATTCATCTCTTCGGACAAGAACGACATTGATTTGTGGGAATCAGATTTGCGCAGGGCATTTCCTTCAGCAAATGGGAAGATTGATATTATTGAAGGCGGGGAATACGGTCACTCGTATAATATCCGGTGTTACGACCGCTCAGTTATCAGATTTTTTGCGGCGTTAGGCGCTCCGGTCGGGGACAAAGTAAGCATTGTGTACTCCTTGCCAAAATGGATTTTCAACTCTTCGGATAACTCAAGGGCGGCTTTCCTTGACGGCTATCTTGCTGCTGAAGTTTCCGTAGTGAGATGGCGAGCCGACTCGCTTGGAAATTTCCGATTTACCGATTTTGCCGTGGGCATTTCAAAGATTGAATTCCTTGAAAATGAGCACCGAATATTTATGAAAAGCCTTGAGGCGCTTCTTAAATCTGTCGGGATTCAAACCACAGGGAACATCCACAAAAACTCCGGTGCCGGCACACACCGCAAAGACGGTGCCTTTAGCGCCTCTTATAGAATATTCATAAGAACGACTTTTCATCGTGTGCTTTTCTTCAACGAGAAATTTCAGTTACGGTACGCGTCATGGAAAAAGAGGAAAATGGTGAAAGTAATACAAAAGGCCGTTTACGAGAAAAACGGCCAGCAAATCCCAGAAAATTACCTGCCAGAAAGTTAAACCGGGTGTGTCAAATTATACTAGGCGATTCAATGGAAAAAATTGATGGGCTCGAAGAAAAAGTAATGCTATTAATTAAAGCCAGGCAGGCCGGAAAACTTTCAGATTTAAGGCAATACCACGAAGCGCTTTCGGATTTGGATAGGGAACTGCTCGAATCAATCTTCACTGAAACTTGGGTACGTGGTTCTTTCTACAAAAAGCCAATGGGCTATGCCGAGAGAATGGGCCTGATAATTGCAAAATACCCCGATGCTTACAAGCCTTGGGACAAAAACCAGGAAGAGAAACTAATCGAACTGCACAATGGTGGGAAATCAATAAGTGAAATCGGCGAACTAATGCTCAGGCAGAAGGGTGCCATTAGTGCGAGGCTGAAAAGGCTCGGAGTGATAAAATAACAAATCGTACCACAAAGAATTATAATTCCATTAACGGAAGTATCTCTTATGGCCGGATTATTTGCGCACGAGTGGATTGCAAAACTGGTTTTGGGTAAGCTTTCCAAAAGGGGCTTCATTTCTGGCTACGAAAACATCGATGATTATTTTTTCGGGGCAATAGCTCCTGATATAAGATACATAAACAATTCAGGGCGGGACATCACGCACCGGCCTTTTGGGGAGAATTCTATTTTTGAGGCATTGAAGGTAAGTAGTTCTTCAATGCCTTTCATTGCAGGCTATGAAACGCACTTAATTGTTGACGGCACATGGGCAAATGACAACGGTGCACTTGGAAGGAGCATCTACCAAAATTATGGCGTTAACGCAAATAATCCCATCCAAAAATTTTCCCTGTATCTGGCTGTTGATGATTATTTTCAGGCGGAAGCCGATTGGGTTTTTCCTTTCGAAAGTTCAGGCAATATCCTGCGGGCAGATGACCTGTCTATTTTATTGAAACTTGGGTTCGGGCAGAAAGATATTGCCATATTCAAGGCAGCCGCAGCGGCATATGTGCGGGCTCCCGGGATTATCAATTTCAGGCCATTTAACATTCTGCCGAATAATTTTGACGAAACACTGCTAAGAAAAATTGCCGACCAAATTCCTGCGATGACTTCTTTTCTCAAGGAGTTCAGGGATGTTTCGGTAGAAAAGTGCGTGGAGTCCTTGGAGCGGTATTTATGATAACGCCCCAAAAAATATTCATGATTTTTACACTGGTGTTTCTTGCCATTATCCTAGTTTTCGCCCTGTTCAGTTACGGCAGCCTCATGCTCTATTTCTACAATTTTTTCACTGCCGTGGACTGATTGGCTTAACATAATGCACCCTATATAATGATTTTGGAATCACTAGCTATCATGGAATTCAGGGCTAAAGAGGAAAATGTCACTTCCGTGCAGAAGCGCCCGTTCAAGGGCCATGTTTACAATGTCACAACCGAGACCGGAAATCTCTTTGTTGAAGATATTCTCGTTCACAATTCCGGCGGCCTTGGAACCCCGCCTCATTTGCGCGTGGAGCCCGGAATGATTCACCGCGCCTCTGGCGGAGTTTTGTTCATTGATGAGATTGCAACCCTTTCCATGAAATCTCAGCAGGAGCTTCTCACTGCAATGCAGGAGAAAAAATATCCAATTACAGGCCAGAGCGAGATGAGCTCGGGCGCAATGACGCGCACCGAGCCTATCCCGTGCGATTTTGTCCTTGTTGCCGCGGGAAATTATGAGGACCTTGAGAAGGTTCACCCGGCACTTCGCTCAAGGATTCGCGGGTACGGATATGAAGTTTACATGAACCTTGAAATGGACGATAATGAGGAGAACAGAAACAAGATTGTGCAGTTCGTTGCGCAGGAAGTCACAAACGATGGGAAGATTTCGCATTTTGCAATGGACGCCGTTGAGGAAATAATTTTCGAGGCAAGAAGGCGCGCCGGAAGAAAAAACAAGCTAACCCTTAAGCTGCGTGATCTCGGAGGCCTCGTGCGCGCGGCAGGAGACATTGCAAAAGAAAAGAACCACAAGTTCACAACGCGCCAGGACATCATAGAGGCGAGAATGAGCGCAAAAACTCTTGAGCAGCAGATGGTTGGCAAGATGATTGATGAGAAGAAGGATTACGATGTTTATTTGCGCGAGGGCTCGGCAATAGGGCGCGTAAATGGCCTTGCCGTAATGGCAGATGGCGATGCCGGCCTTGTAATGCCAATCGAAGCCGAGATTGCGCCCGCGCAATCCGCAAGCGAAGGAAAGCTGATTGCAACAGGAAAGCTTGGGGAAATTGCAAAGGAAGCCGTGCAGAATGTTTCGGCAATAATTAAGCGCCTCTCAGGCAAGGACATTTCAAAGAGCGATCTGCACATCCAATTCCTGCAATCTTATAGCGGCGTTGAGGGGGATTCTGCTTCAGTTAGCGTTGCAACAGCGGTTGTTTCCGCGCTTGAAGGGATTCCGGTCAAGCAAAGCCTTGCAATGACCGGCTCTCTAAGTGTTCGCGGCGAAGTCATGCCGGTTGGCGGAGTGACTTCAAAAGTTTCAGCGGCAATTACTGCGGGGTTTGCAGAAGTGATAATTCCAAAGTCCAATATGGGCGATGTTGTGCTGACCGCGGAGCAGGCAAAGAAGGTGACCCTTATCGCGGTTTCAAATCTTTCCGAAGTTTTAGAGAATGCGTTCGTGAAAGGCGAGAAAAAGGACAGGCTGCTTGCAAGCCTTAAGAAGCTGATGAAGGATGCCTCGGCGAAAGATTCGGTGAAGGGAAAGCCGGGCGCCGCAATAACTTCAATTTAATTAGGCTATTTTCAATTCAGCAAAATTCTTCCTTCGCTGAAAATGAAATCCCCGTTCTTTAGTTTCTGCGTCTTGTTCGTGCTCTTGTTCTTGAACTCGACGCTCTCGCGCGAATTTATCGATTCAACAGTGCCAATCCACTTGCCGTCCCTGCTATAAACCGGCAGACCCACAAGGAGCTTTGTGATTTTCTTGCGCAAATCAAGAACCTGTGAAACCCTGTATGCCGCAAGCCCGACAATGAACATCGCAAAAGCGTTTATGCCAAACCATGTAATGTCCGCGTACGGCTTGCCAACTATTACCTGCCTTCCTGCATCGAGTATGTACCAGAGTATGAACACAGCCGCCGCTGAGAGGAAATATTTCCTGATGTTGTATGCCCTCTTAAGCTGCAGCGCATCCACGCTCTTTCCTATGACAAATGAAATCGATGAGAGTGCCAAAAAAAGAAGCATCTGCCCGATCGCTTCGGAGACCCTCACAAGGATTGTTCTTCCAAGCAGGCTGAATTCAATTACCGAGGCGTATACCCCGAACACGAAAAGCAATATTGTCATGAGGTAGAAGGGAAAGCTCACGCGCTGCAGCGAGAGGCTGCCAATAACCGTTTTCACGGCGCCGGCAATCCTGTATTCAAGCCCTGTTCCCTTTAGTATCAAATATGTTCCCACTACAAGCAGCATGCTCCGGAAGAAGAGCTCTTCAGAGTTCATGAATGCGAGTATTCCCCAGAGCAAAACAACCGTTCCGGGAACGAGTATGAATGTGCGCGTGAAATCGGGGTCCTGCAGCGCCCTTTTTATTGTAAAATAAGTGCTCTCAACTTCGGATGCCTGTGAAACTATTATTGTCTCTTTTGAAACTATCGGCGCCCTGCTCTGCAGAATCGGTATTACTTGGTCATCCTCAGCGCCGTCCGTTACAAGCACAAAGCCTGTAGCCGGGAATTTGTCAAGCACCATTTCAAGCTGTTGGGAAATTTTCCTATCGGACTCATACCCTGTTTTTCCATGGCCTGTGAGCACCGCAACTTGCGCATTGGATGTTGCCTTTACTTCCTCGTATTTTTTCACGGCGCCAAAGATGCTGTTTGAATCTGAATCTGTCGGGTCTGCAAGCGCGAGTTTTGCCGCGGCCTTGATGCATTCATCCTTGCCTATAATGGGCCCCTGCACCCCCGCCTTTCTTCCAAGGTCGTTGTCGCGGTCAACGCACAAAACCAGTATATTTTCGTTCTTATCCATTAGCAAGCACTAACCCAAAGCCAGATACCTATATATAGGATTCCAGCATTTAATAATTTATTATCAAGGTTTAATTAAGGTTTTCTGAAATGGTGTCTTTGAAGGACCAGGGGCATTCTGCCGCAGACCACGAGTTTGAGGAGCATCCTCACGGTGAAACCCGCGGCCATCCGTCACATGACGAAAAGGAGAAGAATTTCAAGCAGGGCATTTTCATTGCGCTGCTCGCTGTTTTTGCGCTCATTCTTTTTTTCGTGCTCAAAACCTTTTCCGCGCTTTTGCCAAATCTTTGGTGGATTGTAATCGTTGTGCTGATACTCTATTTCATTTCAAGCTATGGCTACCTTCTCCAGCTCGCAGATTATGAAAGGGCTGTCATTTTCCGCCTTGGAAAAGTAAATCGTGTGGGTGGCCCTGGCTGGGCGCTTGCGTTCCCGCCGATTGAGGCTTATAATGTCGTTGATTTGCGCACAAAAACTTTGGATATTCCAAAGCAGGAAGTCGTAACAAAGGACAATATTGAGGTCACTGTTGATGCAGTCATTTATCTCAAAATAGACAAGGACAACCAGTCCGTGATAAACAGCATCATTGAAGTTGATGATTACCTAAAGGCATCAGAGCTTTTTGTTTCAGGCCTAATCAGGGACAAGGCCGGCTCAATGGATTTAAGCGAACTCATTTCCAATGTAGAGGAACTAAATGTCGTGCTCAAAAAAGAGCTTGAGAGGCTTGCAAAGAAATGGGGCGTTGTAGTTGAGGAAGCGGTGATACAGGACATACAAATCCCAAAGGATGTTCTTGACTCGATGCATGCGCAAAAAATTGCGGTGCAAAATAAGCTCGCGCGCCTTGAGAGGGCCGAAGGGCACAGGGCGGAAATTGAGGCCGTGATGTCTGCTGCCGAGAAGCTAAATGACCGCGCGCTTGCTTACTACTACATCAAGGCACTTGGAAAGCTCGGCGAGAGCAAGAGCACGAAAGTGATTTTCCCAATGGAACTTACAAACCTTGCAAAATCCCTTTCAGGCGATAAGGGGCTTTCTTCGGACGCTCTCGAAGGGCTTTTTCGAAAGTACGCGCCGCTTGTAAAATCGCTTGCGCAAAAAGAAAAGAAAAAAGGGAAGAAGAAATAAGTTCGCAAAAAAAATTCCAAGCAGGCTTCTCATTTCCCAGATTCCCTAATCCTATTGAGCCTGTATCTCACCGAAGGAATATAGAGAACCATGTAGAGAGCAACGAATGCAACCACTCCGCCAACCGCGGCTTCCCAGTAATTGAATATTTCCGCGGTTTCGATAAATGCGCCAATGAGAAGCGTTACAAGCGCGAGCATTAGCAGAAGCACCGTATCAATGAACACTATGCGAATCTCGTGCTTTTTGAATGTTTTTTTCGATATTGCAGAGGATATTATTCCGCCGGCAATCGCGGCTATGAAGTATGCCATGATTTCAGGGATCCCGTGCGGCAGATAGCTAATCGCGCGCACGATTCCCGCATCAAGGCTTTTTGAAGTTATCTCAAGGCCCACAAAAAGCCCGATTACCGATGCGTTCCATCCCAAAAGGAAAAGGGCCCCCGCGCCCCATATTAAAGAAAATATTATCGCAAGCACCATCACCCAGTTGTTGTTGTTAAATATCAGCCGGAAACAGGCCTCAAAGCTTTTTGTTTGCGAGTTAAAGCACTCCTCCGCCCCCACGACTTTTCCGGTTATGCCGCTGTAAACATTTTGCTGCTCTGAAAATACCTTGTCCTTTTCAGGGAGCATGCACGAGAGGCCAAAAGGCGATGATTTGCAGTCCGCATTGCTCTCAGGCAGGGCAACTGCCCAGAAGCTGTATGTGATTATCATCCCGACAAAAATCCAGCCGTATATGTGCAGGACATCAAAGTGCGTTCCAATGAATGAAAATGGCATGTCCTCTTCTGAAACCTCCTTCTCCTCGCTTCTTGCAAGGAGCTCATTGATTATTGGCATAAATGCAAGGGAAACGAAGGCAATCGCAAGCACCGAGCTGCTTTCGGGGAATGTGTGGTATGCGATAAAGAGTGAAATTGTGGTGATGGCAAAAGCGATGAAAAAGAGGGTTATAGGGTGCCTTTCTGCGCCTTCTGTCGTAATAAGCGATTCGAGCACCATTACAGCAAAACAGCCGTAGTGGTTTAAATAGGTTTCTGGGGACTGATTAGTAATTGTTAGGCAATCAATTTTTCAGGGGTTTTTTGAATGGGTAAAGAGCTTGTTTTTCCGGGTTCAGTGCTAGGTTACGAGGAAGAATTCGTGGCGGGAGCGCACGCGTTTGAGAGCGAGGGAGCGGTTTTTTCCGATTCTGTTGGGTCAAAAGTGCTTGATACCACTAAATACGAGGCAAGTGTTGAGAAGGCAACCCGCGGGGTAAAAATCACCGAGCGCGGCTGCACAGTAACCTGCATTGTAAGCTTAGTGAAAGCCAACACTGTTCTTGTTGAGATTAAGGATTCAGAGATAAATGGCGAGGCGCGCGTTGTGCACGACCGCAACGGCTCTATTAATGTCCGGAACATGGCAAACAGCTATGTGCAGAGCACAGAGGACTGCTACCGCGCAGGCGACATTGTCAAGGCAAAAGTAATTGATGTTACCGCTTACGGAATAGAGCTTGAGACCCGCGCGCCAGAGCTCGGAGTCATAAAGGCCTACGGAATAAGGTCAAGAAAGCCGCTTCATTTAATTGATGGGAAGCTAAGGGACCCCGCAACCGGGGCGATTGAGGAGAGGAAAATTTCTGTTGATTATTTGCTCAAGTAATGGATTGATTTAAGGGGATGGATTGGATGAAAATAGATGTGCTAAAAAATGAGAAGAATTTTGTCGAGTTCACAATAGAAGGGCAGAGGCATACTCTTCCAAACCTTCTAAAGCAGAAACTGCTTGAAAATAAGAGCGTGGAATTCGTCTCATATGTGCTCGAGCACCCGATGGACAAAAGCGCGAAGTTCGTTCTGCGCACCGATGGGAAATCCCCAAAGAAAGCGCTTGAGGACGCGGCAAAGGAAATAGAAGAAGAGCTTGATGACTTCTCTAAAAAAGTCAAAAAGGCCTTAAAATAACCTTTTTCTTTTCGTTACACAAAAAGAAAAAGCTTAACCAAAAAGAAAAGTGTATTTTCTTTTATGCCAAAAAGTTTTTGGGACAATCTCAAATGGCTTGACCCGTTCACTTACGTGGACAAGTATCTGATGCCTGTTGTGAACCCAAAGGGCGACAAATTAATTGAAAATATTGTTTACGTTCTTTCCGCTCTCATTTTTGCGTATGTTCTCTACAATTTCGTGCTCGCTGGTTTACTTGGCACAAGCGCCCCTCTTGTGATTGTTTACTCCGGCTCAATGGAGCCTGTGCTCTACCGCGGTGATGTTGCCATTCTCACAGGCTCGAAAGATTTTACTGTTGCGCAGGCGGATGTGGATTTCCCCGTGGGCGGCAAGAGGCTTTCCGATTTTGCGGAGATTGGCTATGCCCAAAACGAAAAATATGGGCTGCGGCAGGCCGCGCTCAAAATCAATGGCAATGAATACCGATTCGACCCGCAAGGGCCGATTGTGGTTTACTACTCGCAGCTGCGGGGGCAGGATATCATTCACCGCGCCGTGCTAAAGCTTCACGCGCCCGACGGTGATTTTCTCATTACCATGGGCGACAACAACTCGCGCATTGACATCGATTGCCCATCGCAGAGCACGCAGTGCATTACGCTCTCGCCAGTTCCAGTTGAAAAGGTCCGCGGCAAGTACCTCTTTCACATCCCGCTTATAGGTTATGCAAAGCTCATTATTTTTGACGATTTGCCAAAACTTTTGGGGGGTTCGCAATGATAAAAAAACTAAACGTAGTGCCAACTACAATTGTGCCAATGGTTGGGGGTCTAGCATCTGCAGGAGTTGTAGGTGAATTCCGCGAGTTCATAAAAGATTACAAGGTAGTTGGGCTTGCAGTTGCCGTAATAGTAGGCACAGCCGCCACAGGGCTGATTTCTTCGCTTGTGAACAATATCATTATGCCAATAATCACTTTTTTCATTCCAACAGGCGAATGGGAGAGCGCAACATATGCTATCGGAACCATAAGCATCGGTTGGGGCGCATTCCTTGCCGCGCTTGTGAATTTCATCATAATCGCCTTTGTGGTTTTTGCGATTGCAAAGTGGGTCATTAGGGAAGAAAAACAAAAGAAGAAGTGAGCGCGCAATGTTTTAAACGCTTTTTTCCTCTTTGTTAATTATGGCTTTTGTAAACACCCTTCCATATGTCAGCAACCCGATTGAGGAATTTTCAGATTTCAAATTTGTCAGCTGGGAAAAAGAAATCTACCCAAAGTTCAAGGGCGGGGTAAAAAAGAATGAGCGGGATTTTTTCCTTGACCTGGTAGTGCAAAACAAATTCAGAAGCATCATAGATTTTGGCGTAGGCGGCGGAACAGAGCTTAGCGCAATCCTCTCAGGCCTTGAAGAGAGAAACTATTTGCTTCAAAGTGCCGAAGCAAACGAGGTGAACAGTGATTTCATTGCCCAGGCATCAAAAGCTTTCGCCGCGAAAAACCAAGAAGTAACCATTCACAAGGCAAACTGGCTAGACCTTCCAAAAGCCGAGCCGCAGTATTCAAACGTTTTCGACTTCGGTTTTCTTACAGGAAATTCTCTCACATACATAGGCGGGGGCACGCGTGAGTACACAAAAAATGCGCAGCAGATTGTCGTGAGCAAGTTCGCGCAGATGCTAAGGAAAGGAGGGTATCTTTTCATAGACACAAGAAATTACGATTACATAAAATCGCTCATGCACCTTCCAAAAGAAAAAATATTCGAGAATTTTACGTTTGATTACTCCGTTTATTACCACGGTTTTCAGGAAAAGGTGCTTGTTTTCCCGGCATACATAAGCGAAACCGTTGTTGTCCTGCACTATTATGATAAAGAGGGCAAAAAGTGGAGCAAGCTTGACCTTTATCCAATATACCAAAAGGATATGCTCGAAATTCTTGGCAAAGACTTTGCAATAGAAAAAGTTTACCATGATTTTTCAGAGGAAAAGAAGGAAAAAAGCCTATTTGTGCAGTACCTTGCAAGGAAAAAATGAGCATCTTCCTGCCGCCCCTCAATACTTTTAAAGGCTTCAGTGTTCCATACTATTAGCAAGTATTGTTCAAATTTCATGTTTTGCAGGTTTTACAAATGAAGCTGGTTTTTGAGGACGCGTCGCTCTTTAAGCGCTATATAGACGGGCTTTCAGCGCTCGTAGACGAATCCGAATTCGTTATAAGCGAGAGCGGCCTTGGCCTCAAAGCTACCGACCCTTCGCAGATTTCCCTAGTGGATTTCACTTTGCCAAAAAAAGCCTTCAAGAAGTTTGAGGCCGCAGCAGCTACAAAAATCGGCGTGGACCTAAACTACCTAAACCAGATTACCGGAAGGGCAAAGGCCCGGGATTCACTTGAGCTTTCACTTTCTGAGGATTCATCAAAGCTTCTTGTGGTTTTCGCAGGCGGCTCTAAAAGAAGCTTTTCAATTCCGCTCCTCGATATTTCTTCAGCAGATCTTCCGCTTCCGCGCATTGAGTTCGATGCTGAAATAAAAATCAGGGCGGATGCGCTGCAAAACAGCTTCAAGGACGCCGATCTCATTTCCACGCACATAAATCTTTCAGTTGAGAATGATTCATTTGTTGTGCGCGCGAACTCGAGCAAGGGAAACCTCGAGAACGTTTACTCCGCAAAGGACAAATCGGTAGTTTCACT
Organism: archaeon; assembly: GCA_035289485.1. Classification (GTDB taxonomy): domain Archaea; phylum Iainarchaeota; class Iainarchaeia; order Iainarchaeales; family Iainarchaeaceae; genus UBA10205. The sequence goes on from DATDXA010000027.1 coordinate 11,129, forward strand.
TAAAGCCCAGGACCAGGTGCGCGCGATGTTCCCGCTTGATTATTTGGAAAATATTGTAAAGGCCGCTTCATCAGATACTGAAATAACAGTGAAACTAAAGACGAATGCGCCTGTTGAGATTTCATATTCGCTTGGCGAAGGGAAGTTCACTTACTACTTAGCGCCGAGAATCGAATCAGAATAAGAACTATTTTTCGAGAGCGATTATTTTATCGACGCGCCGCAGATGCCTCTGCTCGCTTGCGCCTTTTGCCTTCAAAAATGCATCAAGTATTTTCTTCGCGCGAGCAGGAGTGTATGTTCTACCCCCGAGGCATATGATATTTGCATCATTGTGCTCGTGCGCAACCTTCGCGGTGTACTCATCAAAAGGGTTTGCCGCGCGAATCCCCTTTATTTTATTTGCGGTGATGCTCATCCCAATTCCTGTGCCGCAAACAAGAAGCCCAAATGAGCCTTTCTCTTCGGCAACACGAAGTGCAACCTTCTGCGCAAAATCAGGGTAATCGGTTTTCTCTTCGTTAAAAGCGCCCACATCAAAAACTTCAATCTTTTTTTTCTCAAGGTGCTTTTTGAGCGCTTCTTTTGTTTTGAACCCGGCGTGATCAGAACCTGTGTAGAATTTCATCCAACTCACTCATTTTGGCGCGAAAAGGGATTTAAATCGTACAGTGGCTCATCTCTATAAGATTGCATGATTGAGCTAAAAAACGCCGGTTTTCTAAGGTCTAGTATTGAAGCCATTTCTTCTTTCATACCAGAAGGCAACTTCAGGTTCAATGAAAAGGGAGTGCATTTCCGCGCAATTGACCCAAGCCAGGTGGTGCTTGTTGATTATTTCATTGAAAAGAGCGCCTTTGACGCGTTCGATATAGAGCCTTCTTTTGTGGGAGTTAACCTCTCGGAGATGAATAAGATTATTTCGCGCGCGCTTCCGGATGATAGGCTTATTTTGGGGCTTTCAGAATCTGAAATGAAGATAAGCTTCAAAGGTGAACTTGAGCGCCAGTTCAAGCTCCCTCTTTTAGATATTTCAGAGGGCGAACTAAAGCTTCCTGAAACAAAGTACGAGGCGCAGGTTGAAATCAATGCGCGGCTCCTAAAAGAAGCGCTAAAGGACGCTTCGCTTTTCAGCTCAAGTGTTGTTCTAAAAACCAAGGGGGACAAGTTTTTTGTAGAATCGCGGGGTTCAGCCGGAGTTCTAAACATCAGTTCCGCGCAGGCAAAGGGCGTAAAAGTCAAATCCAAAGAAGAGGTTGTCTCAAAATATTCACTTACTTATCTGCAAAACATTGTAAAGGAGGCGAATCCGGATTCAACCATTCTTCTAGAGCTCAAAACCGATTCGCCGATGAAGGCGAGCTATACAATAGGCAAGAGCGAGATACGGTTTTACCTAGCGCACATGCTAATTTAGTTTTTGTGTTATGCCAGGCCCCTTGAAGAGGGTCCGCTCCCTCCCGAAGAGCAGTTCGGGTGCATCACCGCGCAGATTAAAATCACTTTTGCACCGCTTTCTTTCGGTCAGATGAATTTCACCGTTCAAGAACTCCGCTTTGCGCAAAAATACCCTTTCACCTCTACTGCAAAGGGAGTTATTGCGGATTCAAAGCTAACGCTAGATGATATTCCAGAGTACGTGCTCTCAAGGGCATCCGCGCTGGTTTTCGCGGCGTTCTCTGAAAAGGATTATTCTCCAAAAATCGAGACCTCAACAGAGCTTTTGCACAATGAGGTGCTTGCGTTTCCCGTTTCAAAGATTTTAGTTTCACTAATCAACCGCCTAGAGCTTAGCAGGCGCTTTGTGCAGATGTTTGCGCACTCGGTTTTCAAAAATCTTGAAGCGGAAAAGGACGATGCAATTTTTGACATGGCATCGGATTTGAAAATGCGCTTTGATATTCCCGATTCAAAGGATTTTTTCGCGCAGGTTTCACTTGCCGATTATTTGCGCCCCGATTTGGAAGAGCCCGAGGCCAAGCTTGTGAACCAGAAAGTGGACGCAGGAATGGTTTTTCTAACTCGCCAAGAGTTTGCAAGGCTAATTTCAATTATAGTTGCGCAGGAGCTGCGAAATTCCCTTCCGGTTGACACAAAGTCCGCGCCGCAAAGCCTCAAGAGCGCCGCAGAATCACTTGACAAGGAGTTCGCGCAGAGCGTGCGAAGGCAATTTTCCAAATCCGATTTCGGCGCTGTTGCTCCTGAAGCGTTCCCTCCGTGCATGGCAAAAATTTACGGCGAACTTTTGAACGGAGTGAATGTTACGCACTCCGGAAGGTTTGCAATTGCAACATTTCTAAGTTCCGTTGGAATGAGCGCTGAAAAAATAGTGGACGCATTCAGGCGCACGCCAAATTTTAGCGAGCGCGTGACAAAATACCAGGTGAGCAGGATTGCCGGAACCGGCAAAGCGGACGGCAAGCCAAATTACAGCGCGCCAAGCTGCGATAAGATGCGCTCATACAACCTCTGCGTTGCAAATTGCCCTGTTTCTCACCCCGTGCAGTTCTATGGGCGGGAAATTACAAAAGGCACAGGCCAGCAAATTCCGCCGCACGTTGGCAGCGCCGAATAAACTCCGTCTTTATTTTGCGTCACTGTTTTATCCGCCGGCTTTTTCCGAAATGCATTTTTGCAAAACTTTAAATACCGGGCACTCTTTAGTTAGTTACAAAATTTTTGCCAATAAATTTCAAGGAGGTAACAAACCATGGCCGCGAAAAGAAAAAAGGCAACTCATAGGAAAGTGAAACGCAAATCACACAAGAAAGTGCACAAGAAGAAGAGAAGGTAAACCCTTGTTTGCCTTCAGTTAAGGGGCCGGCTGTTGCCGGTTTCCCGATTTTTCCCCCTCTTTTATTAACTGTTTCCTGGAATTAGTTTTTCATGGGGGTTGAGATTGCGCTGCGCCGAATGCTAAAGGGCTTTTACGATTCAGCGGAAATAGCCACCGTGCCGGAAATTGCAGAGCGCGAGTTCGGCATCGGGGATTTTGGGAAAAAGATTTCCTCAAGGCACCTTGCATTCAAGAACGCAAAAGAGCTCAACACCTTCCTTCGCGAGAAAACTCCTTTCTACATTTCTTATTCAAGCGCGAGATATGAGCTCCCTGCCGCGCGCCCAATGGAAAAAAAGGGATTTGTTGGCGGGGATCTGATTTACGAATTCGACGCCGATGACATAAAAACGGATTGCAAATCCTCGCACGATTCGTGGAAATGCCCTCAGTGCGGCTCATCCGGAAAAGGGAATGTGCGGGAGTGCTCAAGCTGCGGCGCGGGAACAAAAATCGATGAATGGGTCTGCCCCGAGTGCATAACCGAGACAAAAAAGCAGACACTTAGGATGCTTCGCGCGCTTGAGAATGATTTCAATTTTTCAGATGGCGTGCAGGTGAATTTTTCAGGAAGCAAGGGGTTTCACACCCACGTGCGCTCTTCTGCCGTTCAAAAGCTCTCGCGCGCGGCAAGGCTTGAACTTTTAGATTATCTTACCGGGACAAACCTAAGCCTTGAGGCAATGGGTTTTGTTTTTTCAAAAGGCTCCGTTTCATGCCCGCGCAGGGGCATTGCAAAGGGCTGGGCAAAGAGGCTTCTTGCCAAGGCACAGGCTGCATTCGAAGCTGGCGATGCCGACAGGATCGGGGTAATGGGCTCCGTTCTCTCAGGCGCCGCCTCGAAATTGTTAAAAGAAAAGCAGCGCATAATTAGTGGCATGGAAAGGGGGCAACTTTTATCCGCTTCAGGCGTGAAGCCGGAAAAATTCTGGAAATCAGCACTGCAATATATCGCCTCAGAAGAGCAGCTAACACTCGACCGCCAGACTTCGGTTGACATAAATAAAATAATCCGCGTCCCAAATACTTTGCACGGCTCGACTGGGCTGCAGGCAAAAATCGCGGATGTTTCATCCCTTAATGGGTTTGATGCGCTCAAAGAATCCGTGGTGCTCCCTGAATCAGAAATGAAAATTTCAAATGCGAGTTCCCCAAAATTTTATGTCGGCGGAAAATGGTTCGGCCCCTTCAAAGAGGAAAATGTTTCGCTTCCTTCATATGCCGCATTTTTCCTTCTCGCGCGCGGCGCGGCAACGGAGATGGTGTAAATGGATTTAAATTATGATGAAATAAGGCGCATACATCGCCTTGAGAAAAATTCCTCAAAGCTCGTTGAAGTGAGCCAGGAGTTTTATTCCGACCTCAACGCCTTCATTGCAACGGAAAAAAAAGAGTATTTGGATTCATTTAAGGACCTCTCCTCTACAAAGGCGCGGGACTTTACAAACCTCAAGAACATGGTTGAGGAGATTTTCGCGCTGCGAGAGAAAAAAATACTCAACAAGGTTCTAGTGGCATCGCGCACGGGCGATAAGGGCGAGGAGCACATGGCGCTTCAGGAAAAGAGGCTCTTTAACGAGCTTCTTGTGCTTCTTGAAAAGCACAGCCGCATCCTTGCGGGCGTTTTTTCCGATGAATCAAGGGGCGAATCCGAGAAGGATTTAAATACACTTTCTGTCGAGGTTCTTTCCGACATACCTGTTTTTGTCGGAGGGGACATGAACGAATACGGCCCATTTCCAAAGGGCAGTGTTGTGTCGCTTCCGCTAAAGATTGCAAAGCTCCTTTCCACAAAAAAGCTTGTTGAGGTGAAAGAATGAAAACAATCGAAAGCATGATTCCAACGCCAAAGACCAAATTTCTTAAGGTAAAATGCGGTGCATGCGGCAGCGAGCAGACAATTTTCAGCGCAGCCGCTTCAAAAGTCAAGTGCCTTGCATGCAGCCTGCCTCTTGCAGAACCTTCGGCTTCGAAAGCAGAGCTTAAGGCAAAAGTTCTCAAGGAGTTCGGATAGTTTTGATGCCGCCAGCCGATATCAATTTCCCAGAGCCGGGCGAAATTGTAATCGGAAGGATAACTAAAGTGCTAGATTACGGCGTGTTCATTGAACTTTTAGAATACGACGGGCTGCAGGGCTTTGTTCACATAAGCAATGTGAGCTCTAGCTGGATTAAGAACATCCGCAATTTTGTAAAGGAAGGGCAGATACGCGCGGGAAAAGTAATAAACATCGACCGCTACAAAAAGCAGGTTGACATTTCCCTTACAAAAGTTTCCCAAAATTCGCAAAGGGAAAAAATTGAGGAATATAGGCAGGGCAAGAGGGCACAAAAATTAATTGAGCTTCTTGCGCAAAAAGTGGGCGCAAAGCCAGAGGAAGCGTGGGCAGAAGTGGCTGAGCCCTTGCTCGAAAAATACGACTCCCTCTTTGATGCGTTCCAAGCCCTTTTGATAACTGGCGAATCCACGCTGCCGGAAATGGCAAAAAAGTGGGTTGCGCCGCTAGTTGAACTTGTCGGAAGCAATTTCGAGGTTCCTGAAAAGACCGTGCGCGGCAGGCTTTCAATCAATGTCCCCGGTGCCGGCGGCGTTGAAAGCCTCAAAAAGGCTCTTCTCGCTGGCGAGAAGAAGGGCGGCAAGCATATTGAAATTTTCTATGAGGGCTCTGGCAAGTACGCGATAAAAGCGACTTCAATTGATTACAAGTCCGCGGACAAATTGCTCGGCGCGGTTTCTGATGAGATAATTTCAGTTGCATCAAGCGAAGGCGGCAAGGCAGAATTTGAAAAGATAGAGGCGTGATTTTCATGGCGGCAAAATCAAAGCAAAAACCCGGTGAGGCGCAATTTGCAAAAGCTTGCATGAAGTGCCAATCATTCAACATCAAGGTGTTTTCGGGTGATGATAACAATGTTTTCGGCCTTAATCCGAAATATCAATGCATGGATTGCGGAAGCGTTGGCATGCCAATAGAGCTGCCAATCCAAGTCAAGAAGTGATTTTCAATGACAACACATGTAAAATTCCTCGGCAAGCCAAAATTTAAGGGCGCGATACTTTTCACGGGGCTTCCCGGCATCGGCCTTGTGGGAAAAATCTGCGTCGATTACATGCTTAAGCAGTTCAAGGCTGAAAAAATTGCAGAAATCCACTCTGATTTTTTCCCGCCAAGTGTCCAGACCGAGAACGGCCTAGTTGAACTCATAAAAGACGAGCTTCATCATGTCCGCGCGCAGGGAAAAGATTACATTTTCCTCTCAGGGCCTGTGCAGCCGGCGCTTGACCCCAAATCAGGCTCCATGCAGGAGCATTTCGAGTTTTCCGCGGCGATTATAAATTCGCTTAAAGACAAGGGGCTGGTTGAAATTTGCACTCTTGCAGGAATCAATGTCGGCGAGAGGCGCATGCACTTTGAGCCGCGCGTTGTGGTTGCCGCAACGGGCAAGAAAAAACTTGAGGAGTGGAAAAAACTGGGGGCAATTAGCGATAAGCCAATTGGCCTAATTAGCGGCGTTGCAGGTTTGCTTCTCGGCCTTGGAAAGGAAGATGGAATAGATGGCTCTTGCCTTATGGGCGAAACCAATGCCCGCCTTGTGTACGGCGACCCCGGTGCAGCAAAGAAACTTGTTGAAATTCTCGTGAAAAGGTTTGGCTTCAAAATCGACATGACCAAAATGGACAATGAGGCAAAGGAAATCGAGAAGGCGTTCGCAGACCTTAGCAAGCAGTTCGAGGACCGCGAAGAGGGGCCTGCGAATCTTACATATGTGCGATGACTTGATTATTTTTTCTTCTTTTTCTTTGGCCCTAAAAACGAAGGCCAATTTTCCGCCAAGGCTTTTGTATAACCTGTAGCTCCTGAAGGCATAATTGCAATCCTTGCCTGAACGCCAGGATATGCATTTCCTCTTTTTCCAACTTCTTGTGCCATTTTTTCAGCAAGGTGTTTTGGTATAGACTTAATTCCAAATCCCGAATCAACTTTTCCTGTTTTAGTTTCACGAAACCCGAAGTGAATATCGACGCGTTTTTTCCCTGGCATGCAAAACTAACGATTTCAGAATTAAAAATACTTCCTCTAATTCAAAACTGCCCAAGCGTCTTCTGCCCCGCGATTTCAGAAATTCCCTCAAGCTCTTTTTTCAATTCTATTTTCTTCTTCTCAAGCTCTTCTGCGTCTTTGCATATTATTGGTGCTCCATATTGCCCCCCGCCTCCGGGGATGTAGAGCACAAGCCCTTTTCTAAAAGAAATTATTTTCTCGCCTATTTCCTTATCGGCAGCGAGCAGTTCGGCTTCACTTGCATCCACAAGCACTGCTATTTCATTTCCAAACATTTCAACCATGCGAAGCCACTTGGATTGCACCTGCTTTGTCTGCGGGCTTTTCGAGCCAACTGCCAGCTGGATAATTTCTGCAAGCGGCAGAAGATGCATATAAGGCGGCCTGAACTTTGGATGTATCCTGATTTCAATATCCGCAAGCATTGCAATCCGGTCACGCACGCCGCGCTTTATCGGTGAGCCGCACTTTACGCATTTCCATTTCAATTGCTCTGCCTGCTCTGCTGAATATTTCGAGAAGCAATCATTGCACGCGGTGCAGTGATATTTTCCCTCACGCGGATTGAGCCCGGCGTTGAGCGTAATCAGCTTATCTTCCGCGCTGCGGGATTCAACCGCCCTTTTGAGCGATTTGAAATCCGCTTTTTCCATTTTCATCCTGTTGAATTCGCGGCCCACGCGGTGCGGCCATGGGCTGTGCGCATCGCTGCTTGTTAGAAAACTGTAATTGTGATTTTCAGACATCCTATCCGCGAGTTCTGTATCCGCACTGAGCCCGAGCTCGATGAATTTGAGTTCGCTGTGCATGTGCCCGTATGCGTCTTTTAGGGAATTGTAGTGCGCATAAATTCCAGTGTATGGAGTAAAGGAATGTGCGGGGCCGAAAATCCCGCCCACTTGCGAAATTTTCTCCGCGAGCTGCTCTGCGCTCTGCCTTATGATTGGGCGGCCACAGAGGCTGCAATCAAGGTTTCCAAAAGGAAGCAGCTTTTCTCGCAGCTCCTGCGCGCTTTCAAGTGAGGGAAGATAAAAAAGGTGGTGCACGCGCTTGTTGTCCTCAACTTCCCCGCCCACAATGAAGTTGCATTGCGCTTTTAGGTCGCGGTAAACCCCGTTGCTCTCTTCCTCAAGGCTATTCTTCACATGGGTGAGCCATTTTTCCTGCAATATATCAGCTGTCACAAGCGCCTGCAGGCCCTTTAGGTGTGCCTGCTCAGCCATCACTGGAATTGTCATATTCTTGCTAACGCCCGCGGCGTAATGGCCGTGCATTTGCAAATCGAGGTTGTATTCTTTCATGGGGGTTTTGCTCCATTGTGTGTTGTTCGCTTAATATGGCGTTGACCCAATGATGGTTTTATTGCTTTCGGGAGGTGCTCCAATTAATAATAGAATAAATAATACAATTGATTAAGGTTGTATTCACTATGAGCAAATTCACTCCAGAGCAGAAAAAAATCGCATTTGCGCTTGTCCAGGGGTCAAAGAGCGTGGATGCGCTGAATAAGTCGCTTGGAATGCCATTTGATGTCTTAAATGAAAACCTCAAGCAGATGCATAAACTAAATCTTGTGAAAGTGGAAGGCTACCCCTCCAAATATATGCTTGTTGAGAGCGTTTTGGAAGGCGTGCGGCGCAGGAAAGAAATTGCAGAAAAGGACCCATTCGAACTGCGGCTAAAGGCAACAATTGAGATAACTGCCGTTGAGGAGTCTTTTCTAAAGAAGCATATGAAAGAAATAGAAGGCAAGCTCAAGGAGCAAAAAGTCCTCACTATTTATGATGTATACCAAGCTCCAACGCTTAGGCAAGGCACCCATTTTAGGTCATACCTAGAAGTGAACCTGAGCGCCAAGGATTTTACGGCAATCGTCCAATTCATGTATTTCTTTGGCCCGACTTCGGTTGAGGTTATAAAACCTGCAAAAATCACATTGGCTATGGATGACCTTCAGGATGCCCTCATGGAAATGGCCCAAATGATACAGGCATACAACCATACTATGCTAAAGTCCATGGCAAAAGAAGAGCTCGAAGAATTTGCAAAGAACCTTTACATGCCAGTGGATAGGGATAAATCCAAGTAGCAACTCAGTGATTTTGGGCTAATTTTTAAGTTATTTGCCGAAAAAATCGCCTTTTTAAGGGCTTTGTATCCTGTACTTGTAACGGGTTTGTGGTACAAGGGTAGTGATTTCGTTTATTGTCAAACCGGACTTCCCTTAAAGCCTTAAATTTTGGGCTCTTTTTGCCAAAAAAACCCCTAATCGGTTTCCTAAACCGAAACGTATTTAAATAAAGTGAGGAATTCAATATAAGAGCCTACAAAAGGGCTATGCTTCCAGCACCTTGTTCC
>DATDXA010000028.1:0-4272 GCA_035289485.1 archaeon
GCATCATAAAAGCTCTCAGGCGCGTACTCATCCTCGTGAAAAACAATGCTCGTTGTCCTTCCGAACTTGTACCGCTCAAGCCCTGTGAATGAGACATATTCAAAGATGCTAACTCCCGCAATCGCGCGCGTTTTCACTCCCGCTTCTTTTGCATCGAGAAGTATCTGAACATGGGTTGTCGCGTTTAGGGGATTGCCAAACACCGCAAGAGCGATATTTTTAGTTTTTGCTTCCTCCAAAATGGGCGCGAACTCCTCTTCGACCTGCTTTCTCTCAAGGCGCGTTGCCGCCTTGCCAATCATGTCCTCAAGCGCCTCGAAATTCCCTTCGGAGTACGCGGAAGTGTAATTTTCCAAATACACGCGGTCGGAGGATTTTAGGGTTTCAAGCGCCTCTTGCGTGAGGTGCGATGGCTTTAGCCCGATGCCTACTAAAAAAAGCATAATACAGATAATTCAGGACGCATTTATATGGTTATTTTTTCCTTGGCTTTGGTATTTTTGGCAAAGGGTTCGGTGAAGGGCTGTGGTAATATTCCTGCGCCTGCTGAAATAATATTTCTGCTTCAAATAAAAGCTGGGGCCCGAATTGTTTAATTACCTGCGGCTTAACCTGGGTTTCTGACAGAAAATCCTCAAGCTCATGGGTCTTTTCGCTGATTTCAGAGTCAATCTCGTGCTGACGCATATCAGGAAGGTCATGAAAGAGTTGTGCCATTGTTTTCAGTTTTTTGCGTAAAATCAAAGGGTGAAGATTTCTGAATGCATCAAGCCTTCTCTCCGGCTCACGCTCCTTAAATGGCCAGCGGGGAAGTTTTCTTTGCGGTTCCACAGCTCTTTTGGGCTTTTGCCGTTTCATAAAAAATTATGCTCCAATAATTTAAAAGTTAGTTTCTTCACAGGCACGTTCCCACTCCCACAGTGAATAAATCCCGCAAACCCGGCGCAAATCCAAGTATCGCAACCGCGACCTTGATGAACGAGCGGGTGTTTTCGTCCTGTATCTCGCTGTCAACTGAGTAAATTATCAGTATTGCAATCACGGCTTTGACAAGGATAAAAAGCGCCGGGTTCACGCCAAGTATCGCTTCACTGAGCGGGTGCTGCTCGCCGCACCTATAAAGGTTCGTTGCAACGAATGTTGCAGAGCCGTCCATTGCCTGCCCTGCAAGGACCAGAATATTAAGTTTGTCCTTAAACATTTCTTTCCATTTGAGCTCTGCAAGGAACTTCGCGCCAAATGTTACCGCAGTTGCAATTCCAAGTGAGATTAGAAAGCCGCTCCATGCCTTAAAAACAGTGAATTCATAAATAATTACAGGAATCGCAAACACCATCCCTATTGCCGTAAAATAATTGTAGAACCTGCGCTCGTTCTCTCCTGCAATTTTTTTGGCTACAAGCAGCGCGGCTATTGTTATTGCTGCAGTTAAGAGCCATATTCCTGGAGTAAATGTATAAAATCCGAGTTCGAGCGGGCTGCATGTTTTTGCAAAAAACCCCATGTCATTGAGCACGCGAAATGTTGAGCCAAAGAGCACGAAAGGAAGCAGCGCGAGCATGAACCTAAATCCTGGCTTTACTCCGATTTTTTTGAGCAGCGGAAAAACCACATATGCTGCGAGAAGGAAAAGTATTATCGCATATGTTGCCGTGTTCACTAGGTTGTAGCCCTGAACTCCCTGAGTTATCATTGGCTTGCAGAAATATTCAAAAACAAAATCCTGCGGCATTGATTTATAATCATTCCAAGGCTTATTTAACCTTATATGGCGGTTTTGGGAATCGAATCGAAAAAGGCGGATGCGGAAAAGGCAAGAAAGTTCCTTGCAGAGAACTCGCTGCTTTTGCACGGCTATGCTGCTGCAAAAACCGAGGTTTCAATATCTTTTGCCACTCAGAAAATCACCCCCAAGATGCTTGCAAAATTGAAAAAAATTGCAAATTCCGCAAAAGTTGTGAAAAAAAATTTCAAAAAAACCGATTTTGCGCCGCGCACCATAAAAGACGCGCTTAAAGGAAAGCTCACGCCCCGCGAAATGAAATTCGCTCCCAGTTCATTTGACCTTCTTGGCGATGTTGCAATCATCGAAGTAGCTGATGAGCTTGAGGGAAAAGAAAAAATCCTCGGGCAGGCGCTTCTGAAGGTGAATACCTCTGTTGAATCCGTTTACCTGAAAACCGGCGCGCACGCGGGAGTGTTCAGAAACGAGCCTGTGAAATTCGTCACTGGCAAAAAGAAAAAATTCGCAACATACCGCGAGCATGGCTGTGTTTTTCACATAACTCTTGGCGAAGTTTTTTTCTCGCCACGCCTCTCAACCGAGAGGATAAGGATTGCAAAAGAAATTGCAGCAGGCGAAAAAATCGCCGCACTTTTTGCGGGAGTTGGGCCTTTTCCGATAATTTTTGCAAAGAATTCTCGCATGTCCGCTGCTGTTGCAATCGAACTAAACCCGGTTGCAGTTGAGGACATGAAAGAGAACATAAAGCTAAACCACGTTGAAGGCAGGGTTGTCGCAGTTTTGGGGGATGTAAAGGCTCTCGCAGCTGAATATGAAGGGCAGTTTGACCGTGTTGTGATGCCACTTCCAAAGGGAGGGGAGACGTTTTTGGAGGCCGCAATACGCTATGCAAAGCCAGAGGGCGGGATTGTGCACTTCTACCAGTTCGTGCCGCGCGAGAATCCCTTTGATGTCCCTTTTGGGCAGATAAGGCTCGCATGCGAGCGCACCGGGCGCAAGTTCGAGATAATTTTCAGGCGCAAGGTGCGAGATTTCGCCCCAGATATAATCCAAGTTGTGGTCGATTTCAGGGTTTGGGCCTGATTGAAGCCTTTTTGCATATTCGTTAATAAGCGTTTTTCCACTGTCTTCTTCGGTTGAATCAGATGAATCTCGTACTTTTGGGGCCTCCGGGAACCGGCAAGGGCACCATTGCAAAGTTCATTGAGCTGCGCTTTGGCTGCGTGCACATTTCCACCGGCGATCTTTTGCGCGATGAGGTCGCAAAGAAGACGCAAACAGGCGCAGAAATAGAGCCCCTAATGAATGCGGGAAAGCTTGTTGATGACGGCATTGTTTTCAGGATACTGCGAGAAAAGCTCGCTTCGATTAGGGGCCAGTCATTCATTCTCGATGGGTTCCCGCGCAATCTCGAGCAGGGAAAAATGCTTGATCCCCTCTTTGACAGCCTTGGGATTGCGCTTGATACGGTTATTGAGATTGATTCGAGCGAGGAGATAATAGTGCGCAGGCTTTCCGCAAGAAGGCAGTGCGTGAAGTGCAGGCGCATTTATGGGCTCGATGTACCTTCAAAGAAGGAAGGGATATGCGATGACTGCGGTTCCGAAACGGTTTTGCGCGATGATGACAAGCCGGGAATTGTAAAAAAGAGGCTGCGGCTCTACAACGAAATCACAAAGCCCCTCAGCGCCTTTTACGCGGGGAAAAAGCTACTCAAAAAAATTGACGGCAACCAGCCGCTTAAGGAAATTTTCCTGCAGCTAGAGCAGTTACTCTCATCTTTTGAGGTGAAAAAATAGCGCCAAAAGTTGTCATTGTAGGTTCTGTTGCTATTGACGACCTCAAGACCCCGTTCGGGAAAATGAACAACGCACTTGGCGGGTCTGCGGTTTATGCCTCGCTTGCGTGCTCGCTCTTTTCAAATGCGGGAATTGTGGGGGTTGTGGGTTCGGATTTTCCCAAAAAACACCTGGATTTGCTCAAATCCAAAGGGATTGACATCTCCGGAATCGAAATAAAAAAGGGCGGAAAAACATTCCACTGGAAAGGCGAATATGGCGCCGACCTCAATGTTGCAAAAACCATAAAGACCGATTTGAATGTGCTCACCGGATTCAACCCTGTGCTCTCGGATGAATTCCGCAAAGCGGATTTTCTATTCTTGGGGAATATAACTCCTGAGCTCCAGCTCTCCGTTCTTTCGCAGATGGAAAAACGCCCAAAGCTAGTTGTTGCGGACACAATGAATCTCTGGATTGAAACGAGGCGCGAAAAGGTGCTCGAGGTTGTGAAAGCGGTTGATATCGCGCTCATGAATGATGCGGAGGCGCGGCAACTTTTCCAAACAACAAATCTTGTGAAAGCCGCGCAGCAAATACTACGGCTCGATTCCGAAGTCGCGATAATAAAAAAGGGCGAGCACGGCTCACTAATGTTTACAAAAGATTCTCATTTCGCATGTCCAGGCTATCCGCTTGAAAACGTCAAGGACCCTACCGGCTCGGGCGATTCTTTTGGCGGGGCGCTTA
>DATDXA010000029.1:0-67846 GCA_035289485.1 archaeon
ATTCAGGTCAAAAGTCAGCCTTGTATTATGGCTTGCGGAGTCATAAAACGCCTGCCTTTCATATGCAACCATTATTTTGGGCTGGAGGCCGAACTTATGCCGAAGATAAAGCACATCATCAATCGCAGTTTTTTCTTTCACGGAAAATTTTTTTGAATGGAGTTTTTCTGTCGATGGGCCATTCAGGATGGTTACGGCATCGGAAAAATCCATCTCGGCTTTTGCCTTGTAAACGTTTCTGTCGTCCTTTTTTTTCACCTCCAAAATGGTGTGCAGGGGTTTGCAGGTTTTGCTGTCAAGGTATGAACGGATTCGCACCTTTTTTCGCACCTTTTCCCCATCAATTTTTTCCCAGTAAAACCTGTTTCCAGGAGTGTCATAGTATACGCTGCTCACAAGGTAGGTGCCGTTTGTTCCGGCAAACTTGTCCGGCTCGGTATAAGGCCGTATATATTCTAGGAGTTTGCAGTACTTGCGGTAATCAATCAGGAATTTAAGTTCGCCCCTGTCTGTATAGCTCATTGCAAACACCCAAGGTTGCACGCAGAGCTTGTGCAAACTGTTGCGGACCCGCCCCGTATGAAAGTGGTCTTTGAAACGCCGTCCATTTCCAGCACATTGGAGTTATCACAAAAATCCCCATTGTATATGGTTCCAAGTGCGCCCCCGCCGTAGCGCCAGTTTTTCATATATGAAGCAATTGCGATGTTGCTCGAACGTATTACAGGGCTGAAAATTTCTGGGTCTGAGCCATCTTTTATGGCAATGCCGATATTTGAATCGGAAATCATAATTCCCCTTATTACCGGGTTGCTGGCTTCCCCAATTGAAACGCCCTTGTCACCGGCATTGGATATGTTGACATCGGTTATTGCCGAAATGGTTGTGGAAAGGTCTATTGCATCGCCGCCGGATTTGCGAAATGATGAGGAGGATATCTCGGCGCTTTTCATGATGTCAAAATCAACGGCATCAGAAAAAGAATTGAAGAATTCCGAATTTCTTATGCTGACTGCCGCCCTCTTTGCGTTCAGCATGTCGTCATAAATTTTATTGTCTGAGAGCCTTACGTGGTCTAAGGTGGCACTTGCATTGTATATGGATATCATTCCAGTATATGTGACTCCGCCATATTTGGTGCCGCTTCCGTTTGAGATGTCAACCCACTCAAATTCTGCGCGTGAGTAATCTCCCTGAAGGGCAATTGAGCCCCATGGCTCTTCTGAATATGAGGTGATTGTGATGGGATTTTCCTCCGTGCCCTTTGCAACCAGTGTTCCGAAAATTATAAGGGATGCATCCTTTTGCATCTTCAGGGTTGTTCCGGGTTCGATTATGATTGTGTCATTTTTGGAAAATACATTCTGCCCTTCAAGCACAACATCCCCTGACCACACAACTTCCCTTTTTTCCGGCTCATTGTAATTCCACGGGTGCTCTGAATAATTGGTTGAGAGGAAATTCAGCTGGCTAAGGGCCAGATTTTCCTCTTGCGTTATGCGCGGGCGGATTTCTTCGCCGGTGACCGCATTGTAGTATTTCAGGCTTTCAAAATCCGAAAGTGCATTTGGCGAATTTAAGTCAAACACATAGCTGATTGCATTCGCTTCGATGCTTTCCGAATCATAAAAAAACCTGCCCAATTTAATTTTGCTGATTCTGATGTTTCTGCCGGGGTATAATTCAGTATCCGGGCTTTCATCTGAACCCAGGCAATAATATGATGCGCCCGGAAGCTGCCTTTTTGCTTGCAGGCACAATCCATCCGGCGATTTTATTGTCACGCCGCTTATCCCATTCACATCAATTGAGGCCTGGGAGCCGGCTAATGTGATGCGAACATCTGTTTCGGAAAGTTTTCTCCGGATATATGAATAATTGAATTTAATTGTGCTCTCAAGTTCGACGATTCCCATATTCCAGTCAGCCATTGTCATGTTCTTGCTAAGAGGCCAGTCAATTACCTGTTTGTAATTGTCATATAACATCGGCTCTTCCAGTTTCCCCTTGTTCTCCTCAATAAACCCAATTGCATCGTTTTCATCGAAGCGGCTTATCAGGGAAAATAGCAATTCGTTTTTTTTGTGTATTAGCTGCGGAAATTTTAATATTTGCCGGTCGATGCGATTTGAAAACATGTCAGGTGTGGAGTCGTCATTAATTCTTTCAACCTGCTGGTCCCAGCCTATCGGGAGGTAGTGCCCGGATGATGGGTCAAAATACAGCCGGTGATTGTGCCTGTTATCAAGATGGATATCATAAATAAGAGTCCTCTCCGCAAGCAACTCGAGGTGCTCATCGCCAAGATGGGAATTGTAAAATTCGTAGAAGTTGTTTGCATCCGGGGAATTTACGTTTTCAAGCAAATAGGCAATATTTTCCATTGCCCTTGAATCGTTGTTGTCAAAAGTGGCACTTATGTCCCACCTTTCAGGGTCATCGAACACAATCCAGCTCTGCTGCTCTTTTGTAATCCACTCGTTTGTGCCTTTTGGCTTGTCACCCGCATATATGTCGCCTGGAAGCAGGCCATTTTGCCTCAGAAAGGTCTCATCCGGCTGGTCGACATATTCATAGACTCCGGCATAATTGTTGTTCAGGTAAAGTGCCGCATTATATGACCTTGGGGCAGCAACATTGGCTTCGGAGAGGAGTTTAGTCGTTAACGGCGCTATCATATAACTTGGATATTTTGGGCTAATAAGGTTGAATGTGTTTGCGCCGTTGTAGAACTGGCCGTCCTTGAGCTTTATTCGCCAGGATTTCTTGGCGCCGCCCCAGTGATAATAATTGTCCCCCCGGTAGCGCACTTTTGCATTCAGCACATTTTGGTCAACCTGAAAGTTTCCAGGCACATAGTCCATGCCTGAGAACGGCAGGTTTGAATCAAGCCCTAGCAGGTGGCTGTCCCTAACATACAGGCGATAAACAGGGATTTCAAGCCGTTCAGGGTTCAGCTCCGAAAGCACGAGGCTGTTTTGAAGCTCGACAAGAATGTCCTTCTCAAGCTTAAGGGGCAGGATTATGTAATGGTGCCACTTTACCCCTTCGCTCTGTTCGATTACTTCAAGTTTGAACGCCAGATTATTCGCAAAAATTGCGCCGACAAATATCACAAGCATGAGCAGCAGAAGTGCGGCAAATTTTTTTGTTTCATTGCCATTTGCCCGCGGTGATATGATGTGTTTTTTTGCAAGCGCGGCGGCATAAACCAGGATTGCGAGGATAAAAAAGTTTATGGATGCCATGCCTATGAGGAAATTTACCTTTTCGGCATCGAATATTCCCTCGAAAAGACCGGCAAGCGGCTCGTGCAGGATTGCAGCGGCGAGTGAGAGAGCTAGCAGTGACAAAACAAGCAGCAGTGGCCTGTAGGTAGGAGTTAGTTTTTCAGCGAATCCCATAATACCAGTCTATTGTTTTTTGAAGGCCTTCTTTCAAGCGAATTTTTGGCTCAAAACCCAAAAGCCGTTTGGCTTTTGAATTGTCACAAATCCTGTCCTGGCTTTCAACATAATTGTTATTGACGATATTTATTATTGCTTTCGCCCCCATGAGCTCCGAAATTAGTTGGGCAAGTTCAAGCAAGGTGATTTGTTCGGAGCTTCCAACATTTATCGGATCTGCCTTTGGATGTTTTTGCATGATAAGTTTAAGGCACTCTACGGCATCTGAAACATAGACAAAGCTCATTTTCTGCTGGCCATTCCCGAAAATCTTGATTGGCTGCCCTTGCGCAATGTTCAGTATCATTCTTGGGATTATTCCGGCAGATTCATACTCAAAATTGCTTCTTGGCCCGTAAACTCCAAACGGCCTTGCAATGCCTATTTTCATGCCGAACTCAGAAGAGTAGGAATGCGCAAGAAGTTCGGCGATCTTTTTGCTCCACGCATACCCAAATCTGGCCGGATCCGAATTGCCCTCTAAATCAATGTCCTCGGTTAGCGGATGTTTTATGTTTGCAGGATACACATTTGAGGAGCTTACGATTACAGATCGCTTGACTCCCGATTCTTTAATTGCGTCCAGCATATTGACGGTTATTTTGACATTTCCGGACAGCACGGTTGCAGGGTGCCTTATGTTGAACTCCGCGCCGCCCACAATGGCGGCAAGGCAAAAAACAAAGTCCATATCTTTGACTGCACTGGAACATTCTTTCTTTTCATTGAGGTCTGCTTGAATAACCTTGATGCCCGCCAATTGGCCCCCGATGTTTTGTGCAAGTTTTCGAGAGCCCTTGTCCCTTGCGGTTATAGAAACATTTGCCCCCTCGTGCAGCAGGCTCTGTGCCAAATTGCTGCCAACAAAGCCTCCGCCGCCGGCAACCAGCACCCTTTTCCCTTTCCAAAAAGACATCCGTTCACTCCAACTTTCACTCCAAAATACCCTGTAATGCCGCTAAATTCTAACGCGGGAAAACCGTTTTAATATTATTCACTGCAGGCAAGCGGACTGCCCTATTCATGGAATGCGCCCGGCATTTTCCTGTTCGTGGAAATAAAATAAAATAGCCCAACAAGGGAGATTAGGAGGTAGCCTGTGAAAAATACAAGAAGGGATAGGGCCACTGCATGCTCGGCTGGAACGGCAAAGAATGAAAACAGGAAAATTAGAGCCGCGTCCCTTGTGCCGATGCCAGAGACGCTAATTGGCAGCACATCCACAAGTGCCATTATTGGAAAAATGGCGAGCAGCACTTCGGCAGGGAGGCTGATTGAAAGGGACATTGCAAGCAGGTAAAAAACAACGGCATTGAGCAGCCAGAGAACGGCGCCAAGGCACAATGATGCAAGAAACAATGGCATGTTTTTGCCTGCGGATTTTAGTGCGGAGAAAAAATCCGTGAAAAGCGAGGAGAGCTTCTCCCTGAACGATTCTGGCACCATGAACCTGAAGAGCGGGCGGAAAGCCGCCCTGAGGTATTTCTCCTTGAAGAGGAAAAATATTGCAATGAGAAAAGCCGCCGTAACCAGCACTATCAAATCTGTGCTTATTGGCATGGCGCCATAGGACTGCGCAAGCCAAAGGGCGGAAAAAAGCGAGAGCGCGAGCAGCATTCCTATGTCCATCACCCGGTCAATAAAAACCGAAGCAAGGCCTGCAGGAAGCCTAACTTTGTCCTTCACATACCATGCGCGGGCAAAATCCCCCACCTTTCCTGGAGTGATGTTGCCAACGAACAGGCCTACAAGGTATATTTTGATGGCGTCGGAAAGCCCTATTTTTTCCCCGACGCACTGGACAAGGGCCTTCCATTTGAGCCCCTTTAGCAAAATGGTCAGTGCAAGCAGCAGAAGGCAAACAAAATAAATTTGGAGATTGGCATGTAAGAGCACCTGCCAAACTTGCGCAAGGTCGGCCCTTGAGAGTATGAATACGAAAAGCACTATTCCGAGCAGCGCAAGAAGGCCTTTTTTGAGCACCATTGGATCACGCAGCAATCATTTTCGCAAAAGCCTTTTCTTCCCGAAATAGAGCGCCTCTTCCTGCACTTTCCTGTTCCGCTTTATCAGCTCGGCTATTGCGCCCACAATTATCAGCTGGAAGCCGAAAATCAGCAATAGCGCCGAGAGCACGGCGCTTGGAAGGTATGGGGAGACAAGGCCTGTCTTTGCATAATGGAGCAGCACCCTTGCGCCAAAGAGAATGCCGGCAAGGGACATAAGCCCGCCTGCCGTGAAAAAAACCTTGAATGGCTTGTAGTTGAGGTATGTCTGGATTATTGTAAAGCCGACCTTTTTCGCGTACACAAAAATGTTTGAAATGAGCCTTGAGCTGTCCGCGCGTTTCCTGAAATCAACCGGCACTTCTTCTATCAAAAAATTTTTCTCGTGGGCCTCCAGTATTGTTTCCTGTGTGTATGTGTAATCCGAAAAAATGTTTATTCGCATGGCGGCCTCTCGGGAGAATGCACGAAACCCTGTCTGCGAATCTGTCAGGC
This sequence comes from archaeon, assembly GCA_035289485.1. Classification (GTDB taxonomy): domain Archaea; phylum Iainarchaeota; class Iainarchaeia; order Iainarchaeales; family Iainarchaeaceae; genus UBA10205. The sequence goes on from DATDXA010000029.1 coordinate 5,948, forward strand.
GAAGGCCAGTAATGAAGCTCATTATTGCGGAAAGCGCCATGTTGCCGAGCCTTTTCTGCAAGGGCATGTGCTCTATTTTCCCCTCAAAACGCGAGCCAAGCACAAGCCCGGCATTTCCTTTGAGAATTGGGGCAATCAGAAGCGGTATTTGCGCCTGGTTGTATTGCAAATCGGCATCCGTATTGACTATTATGTCCGCGCCCATTTCAAGCGCACGTTCCATGCCGCGGGAAAAAGTGAACGCAAGCCCGCAATTCTTGCTATTCCTTATCACAGCGGCGCCGGCCTTCCTCGCCTCATGCGAAGTTGAATCCGCAGAGCCGTCATCGATTACAAGGACTTCTATCTTGCTTATTCCGCCGATTTTTTTCGGAATTTCCCTTATGACCTTGGCTATTGTTTTTTCCTCATTATAGGCCGGGATTGTCACCACAAGTTTCATGCAAAAACACCCAATAAAAGTCCGAGGTTGAATAAAAGCCTGCCGCAGAAATGCCTAGGGAAGGCCCTTGTATTCGGAGAACCATCTGCAAAATTTTTCAATCCCTTCCTCAAGGCTGACTTTGGGGCTATAGCGAAGAAGCCTTTTTGCCTTGCTTATGTCTGCGAGGGTGAAATCCACGTCCTCGCTGAAGCGCGCGGCGTATTTTCGCTTCGCTTTCCTGCCAAGGTTTTTCTCAAGCAGTGAAACAAGTTCCCCAAGTTCACGCGAATCCGAGCTGCCTATATTGAAAACCTCGAACTTGAAGCCCGCTTCAAGGGAAAGCATTATCGCATCGACAACGTCTGATATGTAAGTGAAGTCGCGCCTGGACTTGCCGTCCCCGAAAATCTCAATTTCCTTTCCCCTGTTTATGAGGTCGGAAAACTTGTAAACCGCCATATCAGGCCTGCCGCCAGGGCCATAAACTGTAAAGAACCTTAGCACAGTAATTGGCAAGCCGGTTGTGTGGTGGAAGGCGTGCGCGCAGCCCTCCATGCCTGATTTGGACGCGGCGTAGATGCTCAGCACGGTTCCAACGGGCTGGGTTTCGGTGAATGGCAAGGTGTTGAGGCCATAAACACTTGAGGTGGACGCGAGAATTGTGCTTTTGGCGCCGCACTTTTTGGCAAATTCCAGGACATTATAAGTCCCCCCGATGTTGGTGCGGAAATATTCGTGCGGCATGCGGGTGGAATCCCTGATGCCTGCACGTGCGGCAAGGTGCACCACATGGGTTATGCCTTTTCCTGAAAGCTTTTTGAAATCCTGCGGCCTTGTGATGTCGGCCTTTATGAATTCCCCGACTTCACTCGCCCTTATTTTTTTCACATTATCAAGCTTTAACGACATGCCGTAATTGTCAATCATGCTGTCAAGGCCGATGAATGGGATTTTTTCATCAATTAGGCGGCGGCACAAATTGCCACCGATAAATCCCGCAGCGCCGGTTACCAGAACTTTCATGCCACCAAAGATTATTTACGGTTTCCCCATTATTTTAACTGATTGGTTCAACGGAACGCCGCCTAAAACTTGGAAAGTATTAAATGACCATCACAATTAATTTAAGCAAAGGGCCGGGAGATTTGCTGCCTGCGCCAAAAAATGATTTCTGCGGAACTTGGAATATTCCGGAAATGTGATTTTAAAAAAGTGAGTGATATATGGTTTTGGATTTGAAGGGCTATTTTTCAGGATTCGGCGCGGAAAAATGCGTTGTTGTGGCAATACTGATAATTTCAATCACGATAATTTTGTCCAACATTGTGGGGTTTTTCCGGCTTGACATGCCGCTTATTCTCCTTGGGGCGGCAATCATTTCCCTCTGGCTCTCAAAAGGATATGAATCGGAGGCGGTTGATGGAAAAGTATTGCTGCTGGCATTTTTCTTATTCGCGCTGCTTATTTACCCGATTATTCTCATAACTCCGGTTTTTCCCGCAAGCAATGATGCGGTCTCAACCACTGCAATGCGCGTAATGCAGGAAAAAATCGAGCCCGATTATGCCCAATACGGAAAAATAAACATGCCGTACCCGATTGGCCTGCCGGTCATGGCAAAGGCATTTGACTCCATTGTTCCTGCGGCAATTCCTGATTACCTGGCGCCGTACTCGGTTGCCCTGATTGCGGGGGTTTTGCAGATTCTTTTTATATACCTCATTGCAAGCGCCCTGTTCGGGGATAAAAAGGCGGGGGTTGTTTGCGCCGCATTGCTTTTTGCAAGCAAATATATTTTTGAAAACATTTATGTCGGCGAACTCGGATGGTATCTTGGCTCTGCCCTGATGCTCGGATTCATTTACCTTTTCATAAAAAAGAGCAGGCTGCAGTACGTGGTTTTCCCGGCGATATTTCTCGCCCATCCGGTCGCTGGAGTGAACACGCTACTCTTTTTGGCTGCTACTTTGCCGGTTTACAGGGCGGATTTTTTGCGGGAACTGCCAAAGCTTCTTGCCTCCCTGCTGCTTATAATTCCGGGAATAATCATGACGTACCTGCCAATAGCCACGAATATTTTTCAGTCAGGGTTCGCCAAGGGCGAATCGCTTGGCCTTGTAAGGCTACTCACAATGCTCCCGGTATGGATAGGGCCTGGGCTTACAATAATTGCGGCAACTGCTATCGCATACCTGATCCTATCACGGAAAAAGATTGCGGTTGAAAAAGGGCTAAAAATAGCCATTGCGCTCTTTGCGGTCTCATTGATTGCACTGGGTGTTTTTGAATTGGCGCATTTTATGCTCTCCCATAAGGTCATAGAGATGATAATACTCTCGCTCATTTTCATAACCGGCGCGGTTTTGTCAAGCAAAGAGCTGAATTTAATGGGAAGGAAAAGTGAGGCCGCCCTGATAATCGGAATTCTCCTCATTGGCATGGTGTTCTTTGCCACATCCACAACATTAAGCCATTATAGGTCGGGGTCAAAAATCCCCGCTGAAGCGAGGGAGTTTTCCGTGGCATTCCATGATTTTGACAAGGGGCAGAAAAAAGTGCTGTTTCTGACAAGATGGGGCGGAAAAATCGCCGAATATTCCAACAAAATACCGTTTGACATAACCGCGGCACATTCAATTATATCATTTGACTTTATGTATTACCATAATGAGGCTTTTTATGAAATGCGCGAAAACGAGCGCATATGGAAGGAAATTTTTGTGGGAAAAAAAACCGGGCTGATTGAAGGAATTGATGTGGAGTATATTGTGGCAAGCAAAAGTGAATTCAATATTGACCTGAACTATCCTATAGTGCTTGAACGGAATGGTTTTCTTGTTTACCAAAAAAGAGTGATGCCATGAAGAGCTATATGGGTGTTGCCGGGGACTATTATGAAAAGGCCCATAGTTCGAGGCACAAATCCCAGGGATTTTTTTATGAAACACGCGAAGAGTACATGCTTGATTTCATGGGCCTGAAAGGAAATGAAAAAATAATCGATGTCGGGTGCGGATCCGGGACTTTTTCAAGGGTGCTAGCGGAAAAACACCCCAAAGCAAAAATAACCGGGGTAGACATCTCCGAACACGCAATAAGTTTTGCGCGGAAGACGGCGAAGGAGAAAAATATTGGGAATCTCAAATTCATTTCCGCCTCGATAAGCTCGATACCCGTAAAAAGCGGCTCGTTTGATGTTGCCGTGGTTTCGCATTTGATTGAGCATGTAAAAAACCCGGAAAATGACCTCAAGGAAGTTAACCGCATCCTAAAGCCCAACGGAATCTTGATACTCACAACTCCGAACTATTTTTCCCTCTGGCCGCTTGCGGAGATGGTTTTTGACAGGACAATGGCCGAAAAAAATTACAGCCTGGATGAGCAGCACATCAGCAGGTTCACTTCATTTTCAATAAAAAAGCCGATAAATAACAAGGGGTTTGCCATCCTTAGAGAGAAAACCCTTTACATTTTTTCGCTTGAGGCAAGCTTACTGTCAAGAAGGCTTGGGCAGGCAATATTCGCCATTGATAAGCTCCTTGATTTTTTGCCAATAGGGATGGTTGTGTACCTGAAGGCAAGGAAAATAACGAACTTATGAAAAGAACCTGAGCCGGAGCAGCGTTAGGGGGAACTTTAACACTTCCATTTTCCTGAGCTTTGATTTTCCAAAAACCCTGTCCGTGAAAAAAATCGGAACTTCGTGGATTTTTGCGCCCTCCTTGTGGCAGTAATAGACAAGCTCTTCAAGGAAAGAGTAGCTTGTTGATTTGAATTCCCTGCCAAGGACTTTTTTGAGAATGCCTGTGCGATAGCACCTGTATCCGGAAGTGAGGTCATTTGCCGGGACTCCGAGAATGATTTTTGAGAGGATGTTTGCGCCAAAACTTATTATCTTCCTTGATATCGGCCAGTTCGTGCCGCCCCCCGGAACATACCTAGAGCCTATCACCACATCGGCGCCATTGCGGATTTCCCTGATGAAATTTTTGGCATAGGAAAAATCGTGCGAAAGGTCAGCGTCCATGGAAAATATTACCTCGGCGCCCAGTTTCATGGCCTCGCCAAAGCCGGTCAGATATGCAGACCCCAAACCCAGTTTTGACGGCCGCGATATCACGGCCACACCGGAAAATTTTTTCGCTTCCTTTGCCGTGCCATCTGGGGAATTGTCATCAACAACTATTAGCAGGAATTTTACCCCGCCAACTTTCTGCGATTTTATCGCAGGGATGAGCTTTTGTATGTTATTTTTTTCATTATAAGTCGGAATGACCACGGCTGCCAGCATAGAAAATAGTTAAAGCCATCCACATAAAATACCTTTTGAATGGCAGCGCAGCCATTGTGTTATATTAAATGCCAAACCGCCGTAAAACGACCAGCCCCTGAAGGGGCTGGCGTTCGGACGGTTGCACAGCAAGTGCAAGGATACAACGCCGCAGTTGCAGCCATTCATCACAAGGCTGAAGCCATGTGCGTTCTGGCTGCGGCGGTGTAAAAATCCACGGGGAGCTTTAGGCTGTCCTGAAAAAGTCGATTGTCTTGCGCAACCCATCGCCAAGGCCAACTTCTGGCTGCCAGCCAAGTTTCTGCTTTGCAAGTGAAATGTCGGGGAGCCTCCTTTCAGGGTCATCTGCCGGAAGGTCTGCGTAAACAAGCTCGTATCTTCCGCCCGCAATCGAGGTGATTAGCCTTGCAAGGCCAAGGATGGTGATTTCATTTGGGTTGCCAAGATTTACCGGGCTTGTTTCTTGGGAATTCATGAGCTTGTATAGGCCATCCACCATGTCGCTCACATAGCAAAAGCTCCTTGTCTGCGAGCCGTCCCCGTATATGGTAATCGGCTTTTGCGCAAGTGCCTGGACTATAAAGTTCGGGACAACCCTGCCGTCATCTTTGCGCATGCGCGGGCCATAGGTGTTGAATATCCTTGCAATCTTCACATCCAGGGAATATTTTTCACGGTAAGAGTAGCACAGTGCCTCGCCAAAGCGCTTGGCCTCATCATAGCAGCTGCGCGGCCCGAAGGAATTCACATTGCCCCAATAGGTTTCCTTCTGCGGGTGCTCAAGCGGGTTGCCGTAAACTTCGGAGGTCGAGGCGAAAAGGAATTTGGCGCCTTTTGACCGCGCAAAATCGAGGAGATTTTTCACACCGGCCGAGCCCGCCTCAAGGGTTTGCAGAGGCTTTTGCTGGTAATCTACGGGCGAAGCTGGGGACGCAAGATTGTATATCTGTGAAATTTTTCCGCCCACTGAAATTTTCTTTGAGATGTCTTTTTTAAGGAAAGAAAATTTGCCGCTTTTGAGCAGGTGCGAAATATTTTTTTTGTTTCCGGTAATGAGGCTGTCAACACAAACAACCTGATAACCCCTTGCAATGAGATAATCGCAAAGGTGCGAGCCTATAAAGCCGGCGCCACCCGCCACCAGTATGCGCTCAGCCATCGAATTCCTCCCTTGCCTTTCCCAGGCTTTCAAAGCTTCCGATGTCATACCACTTTTCCGTGAACACAAAAGCGTAAATATTAGTGTGGTTAGCGAGCCACTTCACGAAATCGCCCGCATTGTCCGGCTTGTTACCGGCCTCTATGTAATGCTCAATGGATTTGAGGTCATGCCTTGTGAAAATATAGCATGCGGTGGCGGCAAATGTCGTCTTCGGCTCCGCGGGCTTCTCCTCAAAACCCACTACCCTGCTGCCTTCACCAATCTCGACTACTCCGAACTTTTCCTTCACCTCATCCTTGCTGCCCATGTCCTTGCATGCGACAACGGAGGATTTCTTTTCAAGGAAAAATTTGTGGAAGTCCGAGAGCTTGTACTCGAAGAGGTTGTCGCCGGCAATGACAAGGAGGTCATCATCAAGCTTGACCTCATCAATCACATATTTCATGTCCCCTATTGCGCCCTTGCGGTCATCATTGGACGTGGTCATGTCATTTATGATTTTTATCGGGATCGGAAACTTGAATGAATTCGCCCAGTCCTCGAAATCGCGCGCGAATTTCTCGTTAGTGACAACATAAATCTCCGAAATCCCCTTGATTTCAGTGAAATGCTTCACTATGTGATCCATGATTGTTTTCCCTTTCACCTCAAGAAGCGGCTTTGGCTTGTTTTTTGTTAGGGGCCACAATCTTGTAGCGTACCCCGCGGCTAGAATTAGCGCTTTAATTTTTATCACCGCAAAAAGTTTTCAAATTTTCATCTCCCGATACCAATGTACTTGAACCCAAGCGCCTGCATCTTTTCCTTATCATAAATATTCCTTCCGTCAACGATTATTTTTGTCTTCATGAGCTTCCCAAGCCTTGCAAAATCCAGCTCGCGGAACTCGTTCCACTCGGTGACAAGAATTATGGCGTCAGCGCCTTTGGCGGCATCATAGGGTGAATCCGCATATTCAATGCCTTTGAGGATTTTCTGCGCATTCTCTTTTGCAACGTGGTCGACTGCAAAAACTTTTGCTTTCGCGCCTACGAGAGCGTTCACGATTTCAGTGGAACTTGCCTCGCGCATGTCATCGGTGTCTGGCTTGAACGCGAGCCCGAGCACCGCTATTTTTTTGCCATCAAGAGTGCCAAGCTCCTTTTTGAGCTTTTGAAACGGGAGGGTTTTTTGCTCATCGTTCACCGCCTCAACCTGTGCTATTATCCTGAAATCATAGCCGGAATTCTCCGAAATTTTGCGCAGCGCCTGCACATCCTTTGGAAAGCAGCTGCCGCCATACCCGCATCCCGCACTGAGAAAATCCCTGCCAATGCGCGGGTCAGAACCCATGCCTTTGGCAACATCAGTGACATCAGCGCCAACACGCTCTGAGAGGTTTGCGACCTCATTGATGAATGAAATCTTGGTGGCAAGGAAGGCATTTGAGGCATATTTTATCAGCTCGGCGCTCTCGGGGCTTGTCATGATTATTTCCCTGCCAAGCGGCCGGTACAAATCGGCAATGGCATTTGCCGCGGCCTTATCATCAGAGCCTATCACGACCCTGTCAGGCTCCAAAAAATCCTTCACGGCCGAGCCTTCGCGCAAGAACTCGGGATTTGAGACAACTGAAAACCCGTGTTCCGAGAGCGCGGCTATTTTCTCCTTCACTTTTCTTGCGGTGCCAATCGGAACAGTGCTCTTGTGAACGACAATTTTTCTAGAGTTCATGCTTTTCCCTATCGTGTCCGCTGCCTGCATCACATATTTGAGGTCGGCCTCGCCGTCCTGCCCTTGCGGAGTCCCCACGGCAATGAAAATTATCTCGGAATCCTTCACCGCCATTGCAGTGTCAGTTGAAAATGAGAGCCTTTTCTCCCGCGCGTTTTTTTTGACGAGCGCCTCAAGGCCGGGCTCGTAAATCGGGATTTTTCCCCCCCTAAGCGAGGAAATCTTCTTTTCATCAACATCAATGCAGATGACTTCATTTCCAAGGTCCGCAAGGCACGCGCCCGCCACAAGACCGACATAGCCTGTTCCAATTACCGCTATCCTCATTTCGGAAACCTTTCAAATCGGTTTAATCTGCAAAAAAAGACTGAAATTAATACTAACAAAAGGTGCCGCACACATTTTAAATGAAATTGGTACAACCTTTTTCTTTCCTTTAACAAGGAAAGAAAAATGTTGACGAAAAAGAAAGGTGTAAAGCCTAGGGCATAAATCAACCAAAAAGGCTATATTTGCCCTGCGCGCAATTATGCTCTATGAAAATAACACAGGCATTTGTGCTTGCTGGCGGAAAAGGTGAGAGGCTGCGCCCGCTAACAGATAAGATTCCAAAGCCGCTTGTTGAGGTTTCAGGAAAACCGATTCTGCAATATTGCATAGAAAGCCTAGCTTCGCACGGAGTGAAAGAAATAATCCTTGCAACCGGGCACATGCATGAAAAGGTGGAGAAATATTTCGGCTCTGGGGAAAAATTCGGCGTGAACATTGTCTACTCCGTTGAAGAGGAGCCGCTTGGAACCGGAGGCGCGCTAAAGGAAGCGGAACAGATGCTTGATTGGAATTTTTTCATGCTGAATGGGGACAACATCGCGGATTTTGATTTTACGGACATGGCAAAACAGCATTTTTCGAGCGGCGCGCTTGCAACAATTGCGCTCAAAGAGGTTGCGGATGTTTCCGGATTCGGAGTTGCAAGGATTGATGGAAAGAGAATTGTGGAATTTGTTGAGAAGCCTAAAATCGGGGAGGAGCCGAGCCATTTGGTGAATGCGGGAGCTTACATTATCCAAAAGGATGCGCTTGAAATGCTGCCCGCGGGATTCAATTTGATTGAAAGAACGCTTTTTCCAAAGCTCGCGCAGGGCGGGAAACTTTTTTGGTTCACGCACAGGGGATTGTGGCTGACCACGGATACGCCGCAGCGGCTGAAGGCGGCAGAAAAAGAAATCTCGCAAAAAAAACAGGTGAAATTTTCCGGGCAGTTCATTTAAAAAGAAGTTCAGGGCTGAAGTATAACGATTTTTTTGGCACATACTTTTACGAATAAAGCGATTTTGCTCGCATTCTTCGCGCTTTTTGCGGGATTTTCAGTTGCGGCGCCAACACTTGGTTCGGTTAGCGATTCACCTGACCCCCTTACTGCGGGAGCCGCAATAACTTTTACCGCAAGTGCATCAACTCCGGATGGGCTCCCATTCAAGCTGATTGTTTGCAAAACAGGGAACGATTCTTCCTGCACGAAATGGTGCGAGGATGCGGATTTGAACAGCAGCGCCACGGCCTCGGAGTGCACATATACAACGAGTGCTGCAGACATTGGCGCAAAGGATTACAACGCACTTGTCTGCGACACGAACAGCCCAGCACAATGCTCTGGAATTCAGGCAGGAACATTTACAGTGAATGCGGCAGCGGACACAACGCCCCCGGCTGCGGGAGTAAAGGACATTAACGGCGACACTTCGGCCCCCTATTGGGCAAGAACTGACCAGCCAGTGAATCTTGTGTTAAATATTGGGGAGAGCAGCGGGGAATGCAAATGGAGCGATGCGAATTGGGGCGCATCCGCATACGCTGATGTTGGAAATGCCTGCACGACATCTGGAAACGAGGCGGCATGCGGCCTTGGCGCGAAAAGCCAGACAACAGGCACGGACATCAATGTGTTTTACAACTGCAAGGATTCTTCTGGAAATGCAACGGGTGGAATCTTGGCAACATATGGCGTTGACTTTACTGCGCCAACCGGCTCGATTTCGGCAAGCGTTTCTGAAAACAACGCGACCGCGACATACTCGGGTTCGGACGCACATAGCGGGCTGCAAAAATACGAGATAGGCCTTGATGGCGGCAGCTATACTGACAAGGGAACAGCAACAACACACAGCTTCAGCGGCCTTGGGAACGGCGACCACAACTTCACCGTAAGAATCACGGACAATGCGGGCAATTCCACAACATTTACTGACACAAAAAATGTAAATTTCAGCTCTTCTGCTGTCGGCACACTTGATATCAACTCAGCAACGCACCCACAGAACGATTGGAAAAGCAATAGCGGCCCGGAATTCGCCTGGACAAGCGCCTCGAATGCATCAAAATACAGGTATGCACTTAGCACAAGTTCTGACACCGTGCCGGACTCGAACAACGAGACCACGGAGAGGGCAAAATCATATTCCGGAATCGGCGATGGCGAGCGCTGGTTCCATGTGCGCGGGTGCAATTCCTCAAATGAATGCGGCACCACTTCCCATTACAGGATAAGGATTGACACGACCGCGCCCGAGCCTGTCTCGAATATCAGCGGCTTTAGCCAGTCGAATGGCAGCATCTACATCACATGGGGCGCGCCAACCGACACTTCTGGCATAAAGGAATACATTGTTTATAGGAGCATTTTCGAAAAAGTCGGAAGCAGGGATTTCGTGCCAAGCGATACCGGAGTAAAGGCATTCACAGGCATAGCAGCAACCAATTTCACGGACAGGAACGGCCTGGAACTCGGCCAAGTTTATTATTACAGGATAAGGGCAGTTGACAATGCGCTCAACCAGGGCAGCATGAGTTCTGTTCAAAAAATCCAAAATTCCGGAAGCTCGTGCCAGCTCGAAATTTCCTCGAATGTGCCGCAGTACACCAAAGGCGGCACCCTCAACATCCAGATAACAATTGCAGGCGGCCAGATTGCGAATACTACCTTGAGGATAAAAACTCCGGGCAAGGATTACATCAAGCTGCTCGAATCGCAGAAAGGGACAAGCATCACAAAGGCAATCGATGTGCCTGCGGATTCTGGGGATGGGATTGTAGAGCTTGAAGGCAAGGATGAAAGGGGCAACGCGTGCAAGAAGCAGTTCGGCTTCACTGTGGATTCTGAAAAGCCCTCGGTTGAGATAAGCGCGCCTCAGGAAGGCACTTCGCTGAAAGGGAACGTGAAAGTAACTGCCAAGGTCACTGATGCTTTTTCAGGAGTTGATACTGTTTCACTCTTGGTTGATGAAAAGAGCGCAGGCACATTGCAAAAAAACGGCGACAATTATGAAATTACCTGGAACTCCAACTCAATATCGGCAGGTAGGCACACTCTTGCGGCGGTGGCAAAGGACAAGGCTGGCAATGAAGGCAGGGCGGAGATTGAAATAAACGCTGGCAATTCGGAGGATGGCATTTTCCTTCGCAAGGAATATTCATATGTTGAGAGCAATGTGCCCTCGCAGCTAAAAGCCGCCGGGCTAAAGGACGCATACATTAAGAGGGCGCAGCAGCTAATAGAAGAAAATTCCCCGACAAGAAGCCTTGTGATTACCAAAACCGCATCAGGGCTTAAGGCGGATATTGTAATCAGGGTGAAAAACAGCGGCTCAACAAAATCTTTGCAGGCAATTGAGGTGATACCAAAGGGCGTGATTGGAAACGCAAGGGACATCACAAGTTCAGAGAGCTTTGTGGTTGTGCAGGCGGACCCAATCATAAGGTTTGACCTCGGAGAAGTTGAAACGGGGGAGGAAATGAGCATTTCATACAACGTTGGAACAGGCCTTGCGGACTGGCAGGCAAACCTCATAGCTGAAGCGTTCGATTCGTACGAGGCGCCTCCCGTAATACTTGAGGGAGATGCAAAGGATGCGATTGAAGCCTCACAGACAAGTGACCTGATATTTTGGATTTTCATCGCGGCGGTTGCAATAATTGTGCTCATCTTGGCGGTTGCTGTAGTTGGCGGGGGCGCATTCATTTTGCACAGGCATATCAAGACAAGGGATTCGGGCTTTGGAAATGTTAAAGATAAAGATAAGCCCCTGCGACACGTAGAGACCGTGCCTGCAAGGCCGCCGCGCACAAAAAGAGAGCCCAAAAGCAAAGGAAAATTTGCATTCGGGAAGGAAGACTCTGGCGATAAGCCGCAGTAAATTTTTGGCAAAAGCCCCCTAAAAGCCCCACTATTGAAATTGAACGTTTTTTTAGTGAATCCGCCGTATTTTAATTTTTTCCCCCCTTTTCCTTTGAAGTGAACTGAAAAATGTACATGGCAACTGTAATTGGAGCAGGGCCTGCGGGGCTTGCCGCCGCAAAGCGCATACAGGAGAGGGGCTGGAAAACCGCGGTAATCGAGGAGCACCCTGTGGTTGGAGACCCTGTTGCATGCACGGGGCTAATTAGCGCAACCGGAGTGCAATCTCTAAACATCCGCAAGGAAACCGAGGAAGTTCTCATGAATAAAATTCGCGGGGCGCAGATTTTCTCGCCAAACCACGAGATGATTGAAATAAAGAGAAGCGAAACAGTAGCATATGTCGTTGACCGCGCGGGGTTTGACCGCGTGCTTGCAAGGAACGCAACCAATGCGGGGGTTGATTTGAAGACTAGCACGAGAATGATTGATATCCGCAATGAAACGATTTTTGTCGAGCACAAGGGGCGCGGCGAGCTCTTAAAATCCAAGGTTATTGTGGGCGCGGATGGCGTGAATTCTAGGACAAGGAAAATAATGGGAATCAACACAACCGCCGCGGATTACGTGCACGCATACCAGGTGGACGCAACAGGAAAATTCGACCCGCGGTATGTGCAGCTCTTTTTCGGGGATTATGCGAAGGATTTTTTCGCATGGATTGTTCCTGAGAGCGAAACCCGCGCGCGCGTCGGGCTTGCAAGCACTTCCGGAAACATTCGGAAAGATTTCAATGTTTTCGCAAATGAGAAGAATGTGGGCGGGGAATTCTGCGACATGTGCAGCTCATTAATCCCGATAGGAGAGCCGCTCAAAACCGTGGCAAAGGACAATGTGCTTTTGGTGGGAGATTCTGCCTTCCAGACCAAAGCGACCACGGGCGGCGGAATAATCACAGGAATGATTGCCGGGCAGATTGCAGGAGATGTCATTCACAAGCACTTCAAGGACAACGCGACCCTTAAGAACTATGAAAAGGATGTTGTGAACCTCAATAAGGAGCTGCGGCTTCACTGGAAGATAAGGCAGTACATGAACAGCAAAAGCGAGGACCAGATTGACAGGCTTTTTAGGGGCATGAACAAGGCAAAAATCGGCGAATTCCTTTCTGAACATGGCGATATGGACATGCCGAGCAAATTTGTGGGAAAAGTCCTCACAAAGCCGTCGATGTGGAGGCTTTTTCCGGAAGCGCTTAGGTTAATTGGCACATAAATGCGCGCAAAATATTTTTTTCTTTCACCTGCGCGCGCAAAAAATGCGTTTATATAAATATTTTGTTTTTTTCTAAAAAAAATTTCATTCCAAATCTGTTTTTCCAATATATTAAAGAATAATAATACGGAAATTTTGCGCCGCACGGAAAAATTTATTTTGTAACGGGAATAAATGTCACAGGCGCGCGGAAAAATCACAAACAATACTAAAAAAATAATTTTTGCGCTTCGGAAAAAATCTTTTAGTGAAATTCGCAAACAAAAAATAATTTTTGCAAAATTTCCGCAAAAAAAATTAACAGCGGGAGCTGATTTATAAAGACATCTCAACGAAGATAAACTGGTGTGGGGGAATTCAGACGAACTTTGATAAACTGCAGCACGGAAATTCAAATTTCATAAAAATATTTTCAATCTTTTTCTCATTGATTATTATTTCAGCTGCGGCAAGCGCGGCGCATGAAGCAAATGTAACTCTTACACCAAACATTACAACCTGTTCTGAAGAAGGAAATACTTTCAATGTAAGTGTTGAAAACACTCCAGGAAGCACTGATGACATAATACAGGTTGAAATTTACAAAGCATTAGCAGGAATTTCAAATTTTTCCTGCGGTAGCGCACCGTTCGGATGGACATTGTTCTCGTTTATCGACAGATGTATATATGTGACAGAGCTTGCAGGTACAGAAAAAATTGCGCCAACTGAAACCCTTAATTTTACATTTGATGCTACAATGAACAGTAATGCCTGTATAAGCAACTTCACTGTGGTAACAGTCGATGACGCAACTCCGGTTGGAGACCGCGACACTCACCTTAAAGGCGTTTCAATCGACTGCACCCCGCCGATTGTGCAGAAATTTGTTGGCGACCCTGCAATACCGCTGACATGCGATGCAAAGGACATTAACGCGCAGGGCGGAGCAAATCTCGCGTGCAACTTCTGGATTACCGATGACACCATACTAAGCTTTTCAGCACAGGACAATAATACGGTTCTTGACGTGAATAAGCATATAATCCAGGCTGATGGCAACCTAATGTGCGACACTGGACTTGCTTACTGCCAGTGGAAATATGATGTTGACGGCTCTGCCCCTGAAAATTGGGAAAATGAATGTGAAAATAATTATGGGGGAATTTACGAAAATGGATGGTGTAAATTCTCAAATGGCAATACTTGGCAATTATCTGGCATTAAATTTGATGAGGACTCACAGCACAATATAGAAGTTGAGTGCTTTGACAATGCCGGAAATTCCACTTCAATTGAAGAAACCGACAAGGTCGACCAAACAGACCCTGAGACGATTAAGACCCTCGGAGAGCCAAAAAAAGTTGTTGGGAATATTGAATGGATTAGCACTTCAACTCCGATAACACTCGCGCCAAATGACCCTGACCCGAGCGGATTTTCGTGCAATATTGGTGTTGATGAAACCAAATGGGTGAATATACTCGCGCCAGGCGGTCCAATACTAAGTCAGGATGATTTCTGCAATTATCCGGAGCTTTACTGTAACTCAAATTATATCAATACTCAAGACGAAAGCCTAAATTGGCAGGATTACACAGGGTCGTTCACAAAGGACGAGGAATCGTGCCACGTGCTCATGTACTACAGCACTGATTTGATAGGCAATACACAAGACATCAACTTTAATTGCTTCTTTGTTGACGATACGCCACCTGCAATTGTAAAAGAGATAGGCGAGCCCAGTTCCGGCGACTGCCCTCCGGGACAAGAGGACTTATGTTACATAACTTCGGACACTAATATCACATTGCACTGCACAGATACAGGCCCTCACCCATCAGGCGGAGAAGTCGCCTGGTATAGGTACAGGTACACAGAAGACGGAAATACATGGAGCGACTGGCTGCCAACACTTGAAGATTGTGAAGGTCCGGAGTATGACACCAACGGGAATTGGTGCGACTGGAACGTTCAGAAGAAAGTTCACCTCCCTGAAGATTCGCTCCATCAACTGCAGTGGTACTGCGAGGATGCGGTCGGAAACAAGAGCGAAATTGATGATGAATTCATAAGAGTTGACAATGAGCCGCCGACAATAACAAAGACAATGCTTGGCGATGCCAATGTTGATTATTTGGGAGACTGCCCGCCAGACCAGAACAGCAATGATGTCTGCTATGTTGCGGATAACGGAAGGGGTGGAGTGAATGTTTCAGTCACTGATTTGGGCAACCCGGTGCACGCGGCAAACAACGTCACATGCAACTATGCGATGGAATGGGCAACTGATGAAAGTACCTGCCTTTTACACGCAGGAAGCTGGACAGGAACCACATGTGTGATTGATTCAGGATTATTTGTAGAACCTGACACGAACATACTCTTCGGCGAAGATTCAACGCACACCCTCAAAATCTGGTGCGCAGATTCGGTTGGAAACACAGCATATGATGAGGAAGTATTCCTAGTCGATTCAACGCCGCCGGTGTCAACCAAAACTTTCGGCCCTGAAGGGACGTTTTACATTGAAGAAGAGTGCGAATACCAAGATGGATATGAGGGAGAGTATCAGTGCGAAGAAAAGGTCAAGGTTGAATGGATAGACACCAACACCCTCATTGACATCAATGCAACAGACAACAAGGTCGGTGTTGACAAGACTTATTACAAGGTAATTGGGCCGGTTGATGATGTGGTCTGTGAGACGCAGTGCGAAGCATGGCAGGCATATGAAGAGCAAACAGAAGACTGGAACGTTTACACAGGGCCATTCAACGGCATCGGACAGTCGTGCCATGTGCTTGAATATTACAGCGTTGACAAGCTTGGCAATACTGAACAAACAAAGTACAATTGCTTCTTTGTGGATAAGACAGTTCCGTTAGTGGGCAAGATTAATGGTGACGAAGAGAACATTGCAATTGCAGATTCAGGGGAGGCACTTTTCACGAATGCGAACAATCCGGATGGAAATTTCCACTGGGTTACAAGCTCAACGCCCATAACGATTACATGCACAGACCAGCTCCCGCACCCTTCAGGAGTCCGAGAAGTCGGATTCAAGGTCGCATACGACCAGCCGGCATGGCCAACAGATGTCACGACGGATTATTGTGAAGGAGAGGTCGATGAGAGCGGATACTGCATAGCACAGCTCCAAAACGACAGCTTCACATTCTATTTCAATGAAGAAGAGGAGTCAATGCACAGCCTTGAGTACTACTGCATAGATAATGTCGGCAAGGAAAGCGGAGTGCACAAGCAATATTACAAGGTAGATGACACTCCGCCGCAGTTCCAGAAAATTATCAGCGGGCCTTCATATGGCGACTGCTCATTTGCAGGAACGGCAACTCCGGATTCAAACTGTTACGTTGACACTGCAACTTCAATTGATTTGAATATAGTCGACGGCGGAGCAATCTGCGCGGTCGGGCTTGACAGCGAAGGATGCAGATGGAGATACCAGGTGCACGAGCAAGGATTCTCAACAGACGGCAACTGGTCAGACTGGAACAGCTCGTTCCCAATAGTATTCCCAGAAGAGAGCTATCACACGCTTGAAGTTGCGTGCAGCGACAGATTAGGCAATAGCACTGAGGGAGACATTGAATACTTCGTAGTGGACAAGACTCCGCCTGTGACGACAAAGCAGTTCAGCGAGGCAGGGCCTTACTTCTCATGCGTTGACTGGTGCGAAGCAGGAAACAAGTATGAGTGGCAGGTAGAAAATTGTGTGCAGCAATACTGCGCGGAGGATGTAGAAGGGCACTGGGTACCGCAGTGGGGAACATCAGACCTTAACATTTTGCTAAGCGCCTACGACCCGCAGCCGCACCCAAGCGGAGTTGACGAGACAAAGTTTAGGATTAGCATGGTTGATGACGAGTTCTGCGGAACCGGAATACAAGAAGAGTACGAAGAGCCGCAAGTGTACTGTGAAGATGCTATTGGAAATGATTTGAACGGCGGATGGCAGACATACACAGGGGCGCCATTCAATGTGCCGGAGCAATCATGCCACATGATAGAATACTACTCGGTTGATAATGTTCAGAAGACGGAGCAGACAAAGAAGGAATGTATTTACATCGACAATACCGGGCCAGAACCTGGCAAGACTGTTGGGCAGCCATCAACAGAGTGGCACCCAAATGTCAATTGGACGCCGGGCAACCCGGTTGGCGACCAGCCAAGCGCGTTCTACCCATACATTGATGACGGCAACCTGCTAAATGGGGAATGCTGGAGCGGTTCGAACTCAATCGACTGCTGGAAAGTAACGCTCATGACACCAGTGTATATGAGCTGCAACGACCCAGAGCCGCATCCGGTTGACCACAGTAAGATGTTCTTTATGGTAGGGCTTGATGGCGATGACGCAACCGAGAATTATTGTAATAAGGTAGATTACCAGCATGGTGTCGAAGCGAACATGACGGAAGATGGCTGGTGTGAAGTGAACAAGGACGACCTCACGTTCTACTTCCAGGAAGAAACAGAGCACAATCTCAAGTTCTACTGTGAGGATGCACTAGGCAACGTCGGGCCAATTGATGATGAGAAGTTCAAGGTTGAGGGCGACAAGTTCAAGATTAAGCTAAACAAAAAATGGAACCTAATATCGGTGCCATTTGTACTGCAGGATAGCAACATAGTGAAAGTATTCAAAGAAGTTGAGGATGAAATAGATTCAGTATGGACATTCGACGCTTTCACAGGCCAGTGGTATGTGTATAGGCCTTCGAGCCCGGGAACAAGCAACCTTGATTCAGTGGATTCCGGAATGGGCTACTGGGTACTCGCGCTTGATGAGAATGTGCTCGCAATCGGAGGAGCGCTATTCAGCCCCATTACAACTCCGCCAAGCAGGAGCCTCAAGGCAGGATGGAACCTTATAGGATATTACGGAACGGATGTGCTGCACAGCCACCCTGAAGCCGCAAAGTACTATGACGGGCCTGACGGGCACGGAAGGGTTGCTGGATGCTCACTGCTCTCACTTAAGACCAGCCTCACGGATTTGGGATGGACTTCGCTTGAAACATATTGGGAACCATATAACCCCAACCAGTGGAAGTTCTTTGAGCCGGATGACAGGATGGATCCCGGTGCAGGGTACTGGGTGCTTGCCTCCAAAGACGGCATCTACGCATACACTTCAATTGACGAGGGAGATTGCTCGCTCACAGATCTTGACTGAGTAACAACCTCGTTTTTAATTATTTCATTGAGTAACGGTATATAGGGGTTTTAATGCACAAGAATTTTTTACTTGTTTTGGTTTCGCTCGCATTTTTCACAGCTTCAGCTTATGCAATACCCGGAATTCCGCACCAATTCTTTGGGAATGTTACAATCAATGGTGCAGCGGCGCCTGATGGAACTGAAGTGCGGGCAACAATTGATTTGTCTGAAGTTTATACAACTGTCACGGTTGGTGGCAGATATGGCTACTCACCCAACACTTTTGTTGTGCAAAACCCAGACCCGGTGAATAATGAGGGCAAGACCATACGATTTTTTGTCAATGGAACAGATACTGGCGTTACTAAGCCATTCTCAACAGGTGCGCTAACTGATCTTAACCTTGCAATTACAGTGGCAACGCCGCCAGCAACAACACCGCCTTCAGGCGGAAGCGGCGGAGATAGCGGTGGCTCCGGAGGGGGCGGCGGTGGAGGTGGCGGAGGAGGCTCAGGCGGCAGCTCTTCTAGCGGCACTGCATCGGCAGCAGGAGGAGGCGGAGGTGGCGGCGGATCTGGAGACCCGACAAAGAGCAATCTATTGCAGGTTTCAGCATCTGAAACGCAAGTCGGAGAGGAAATAATCATTAGTGCCCTATGCAAATGGAGTTTTGGGTGCACGGTTAAAGCTGGCGGCAATACGCTAGTCGAACTTGTAATGAGCTCAGGATTCCAAGGAATCAATTATTCTTTTTCACAGCCAGGAACTTACAAGGTTCAGCTGTTCTGGAACGGAACAAAAGAGACACTTGTTGCGGAGAAAGAAGTTAAGGTAACACAAAGGCAGGAGCCTGCACCAGTAGCCGGAAATGAGACCGACTCACAGGGTGCAGCAGTGCCAACTGGAAACGGAGCGCAGCAAACTACCGGATTGGATAAGGGCACCACACAAGGAAATGCGCCGCCCACAGGCTTTTTCGGGCTTGGCGGCAATTCACTTGGGATAGGCCTTGGAATACTTGTAATACTTCTAGTGGCAGGGTTTTTGCTCTCGCAGAAGAAAAAGACAGAAATTCAATAGGCAAAAGAGCCCCTGATTTTTTATAAAAAACCTTTGCAGCAATGCCTATTAGCATGAATAGGGTCATTCTGCACGTTGATTTGGACTATTTCTATGCCCAAACCGAGGAGCTTCGCAAGCCAGAGCTTAGGGGAAAACCTGTAATTGTTTGCATGTTTTCCGGAAGAACTGAAAGCTCAGGAGCAGTGGCGGCGGCAAATTACAAGGCGCGAGAACTCGGGGTTCATGCGGGAATGCCGATTGCGTTTGCAAAAAAGAAGGCGCCGAACGGGGTTTTCCTTGCGGCGGACAGGGAGCACTACAATGAGGTGTCCTCTCGCGTCATGGATATCTTGCGCGAATACTCAGATAAGTTCGAGCAGGTGAGCGTTGATGAGGCATTTGTTGATGCAACGGAGAGGTGCAGGGGAAGCTACATAGAAGGGTCAAAGCTTGCGGGCGAAATAAAGAAAAGGGTGCTTGAGGAAGAGAAACTCACTTGCTCTATTGGAGTTGGCCCGAATAAATTGATTGCAAAAATGGCTTCAGGGGTGAAAAAGCCGGACGGGATGACTTTAGTTACGCCGGGGGAAGTGAAGGCATTTTTGCGCTCTAAAAGAATTTCGGATTTGCACGGGATTGGAGATAAAACAGTGGAAGCGCTTGCGCAGAAGGGAATCAAAACCATTTCAGAACTCGCTTCTGCGGATATTGCGCAGCTACAGGAGATGTTTGGGGAAAACAGGGGACCATCGCTCAGGGAAAAGGCACTAGGAATTGATGAGAGCCCGGTTGAAGAGCGCGAAAAGCAGCAGTACTCGCGGATTGTGACACTAAAAGAGGACACATCCGAACCCAAAAAACTCATTTCAGAATCTGAAAAGCTCGCAGACGAGCTTGCCGCGAAATCGATTGAAAAAAAAGTGATGTTCAAAACGATTTCAATCCTTTTGATTTCAGATAAGCTTGAGAGCGTTGCACGGAGCAGGACAATTGAGGTTCCAACACAGAGCAAATCGGAAATAATTAAGGTGGCATCCGAACTGTTCAAGGAATTTTTTGAGCAGAACCTGAAATTCGTGGCGCGCAGGTTTGGTTTGCGCATCAGCAACTTCTCAGAGCCAAAAAAGCAGAAGAGCATTTTGGAGTTTTCCTAAAAAATGCCGCGTGGAAATTCAGTCTACTATGCGGAAAGGTATTTCCTTTGCATAGCTGCGCTCCACATGGTCAAAGTCATTGAAGTGCTCCATGACCTTTATTTTTCCCATGTGGTTTCCTGTGCGTGCGTAGCTTGAGATGTATACCGGAAGCTTGAACTGCGCCCTGCTGCTTGCACGAAAGCTCTCAACCTGCTTTAAGTAATTCCTTGAAAGGCCCACGGTGCTGAAATTCGCAACGCCTGGGAGGTCTATTTGAATTGAAATCATCTTATCCTTCGGGTCCTCGTTCTGAAGATCCACTATTAATTCCCACGAGTCCTTCTTTTTCAGGCTCGCGCGCAGCGGGAATATTTCTGTTTTAACGACCATGCCCATTATGTTCACCCTCCAAATAAAAATCAAATTATCTCGAAATCATCGGTTTTAGTACCCTTGAGAGATTTCAATTTCGCCTTTAGCTGGGCGTTTGTAGTGCCAGTGTTTATTTCCCTCGGCGCCGCGGGAGTGATGCCGGATTTGAGGGATTTTTTGAAGGAGTTGATTTCATCCATGCTCCCTTCCTTAAAAGCGCCCCTGTACTTGCAGCGCGTGCACTCTTCCATTCCGCTAACAAGCCTTTTCATGTCAAGCGAGGCGCAGGAAGGGCAGTATTTGTGCATCATATAAGGTAGAAAAGTTGCGAAAACGATAAAAAGGAGGGCCTTCAATTCCGGCTTAAAAGCCCCTAAAAATCAGCTTTATATTCTCAAAAGCAGTTTCTCATAAACATGGTAGAAGTACTGCCTCTCACAACTATAGGCATCATCATTGTAATCGCCATATTCGTGAGCATTCTTGTAAAAAAGTTCGGCCAGAACCCGGTGCTAGGTTACATTGTGGCGGGATTTCTTTTAGGGCCATTCCTTCTGAATTTTCTGCACCCAGGCGACCCGCTCATTTTGGGTTTTGGGGAAATGGGGCTTTTTATTCTCCTATTCTATCTCGGGCTTGAATCATCGCTAAAGGATTTTCTTGCAGCAGGCACAACCGCGTTTTTCCTTGGAATTTTAGACATTGTAGGCTCAATAGCAATTGGCTTTGCAATATCGCAGGTGTTTGGCTTCTCATTCCTTTTTTCATTCCTTGTGGGAGTCATGCTCTTTTGCACAAGCACGGCAATAGTTGCGAAGTTTGCATTTGACAATAAAATAATCAAGGACCCCTCAACTCACATCGCAATTTCAATCCTGATATTTCAGGACCTTGTCGCAATCACGATGCTTGTATTCATCACAAGCTTCTCAAAAGGCGGGCAGGGTTTGGAGCTCCCCATTAGCGCCGTGATGTTTGCAACCGCGGCGTTCTTTGTGGTTTACCAGCTAAGCCAGTGGGTTGAGGACTGGCTTACAAAAAATGGCTTTGGGCACACTGAGATGACCCTGTTCGCGCTTGGAATCGGGCTAATTGTTGCAACGCTTGCAAACCTTTTGCTTATTTCAACCGCTCTGGGAGCGCACTTTGCCGGGTTCGCGCTTGCGGAAACAAAGGCTGGAAACAAGATAAAGAAAGACATTAATTTTTTGAGGGACTTTTTCTTGGTTTTCTTTTTTGTAAGCTTTGGCACAACGATTTTTTTCAGCCACGAAGCCGGCACGGTTGTAATACCTGACATTGTAACCCTTGCATACATGCTAGGGTTTGCCGCGCTTCTTGTGTTTGCCGGGACGATTGTTCATGGAATTGTGTTCACGCTCTTTGGCCCGCTCTTTGGGCTCAAGCGCGGGGATGATACAAGTAGGCCAGCAATATTCATGGGGCCGCTTGGAGAATTCGTGGTCATCATAGCAACATCTGCAGTTGTTTTGCTAAAAGGCACCGAGGCATTCCTTTTGCCGACAGTAGCGTTTCTCATAATCGCTGTGAGCGTGATTATTTTCCAGCCGATGTATCACGGGTTAAGTTTGCACAAGCGTATTTTCGGGGTTATTCCAAGAGTTTTCCAAGACAGGAAAGAGACGCAGATTGTAAAGCACAACAGCGAAACAATGGATTACATGAAAAAAATCGCAGTGAACCTCTTTTTGGTTCTTGCAATGGCATGGGTTGCGGTGCTGCTATACAATGAGCTTCCGCACATAGGAGTGCCAATAATCTACAGCAGGGAAAGCACTACTGTTTTGATTTTTCTGATATTTGCGGCGCTTCCGCTTTTGCGCACGTTCAGGGCGGCAAGGCACATCATAAAGAAGTTTCACTGGAGAGGGGCGGCGAGGCAGGCGGCGTGAAGGCTTTAAGAAAAAGTATTTGAACAGATAAAAGGAGGCATGACGCAGGAGAATATTGGATGATGCGCATGGATAAACTTGAAATAAAAAATCTGGCGTACTGCAAGAAGCACGTCCCGGCAATATCAAAATGGATGTGGGAAGAATGGGACAAAAAGAACGGAATTCCGCTTAAGGCAATAGAATACCGCACACGCCACTGCCTCGGAAAAAAGTCCATCCCGATGACATTTGTGGGGATTGTAAATGAAAGGCCTGTTGCAACAGTATCATTGTGGCGAAATGATGTGAACTCAAGGCAGGATCTCTTTCCCTGGCTCGCGGCCCTTTTTGTCGCCCCTGAGATGAGAAAGCTTGGGTTAGGAAGGGAAATGCAGGAATTTGCACTTGCAAAAGCAGGTGAACTCGGGTTTGGAAAAATTTACCTCATGACTTCGTACAAAAACTATTACGAAAAAAACGGATGGAAATTTATAGACATGGCGCCGCTCGAAAGCCGGAAAAAAACCCGCATTTATTCCCATAAACTCTCGAGTAGCCCCAAAAATAACGATGTCTATAACCCAAAAAATAAGTAGCCCCGCCCGGATTCGAACCGGGGTATCGGGCTCGCTTCAAAAAACCCATATAATATGAGATTTTTCCCAGAGGCCCGCATCCTGTCCAGTCGGGGACCAATCGTTCAAACAACGTGATTTACTAAACTGCGTTCCCTTGGCCACTAGACGACGGGGCTACTGAAACTTTATTCTGCATGGCTGCCAACCTAGTGGACTTGGCAGGATGCCTGAAACTAATACATTCGGGAAACCTTAAAATAGCTTGCCCCGCGGGTTCTTGCCGCCTAGAATAAGCCGCGTTGGCTTTTGGCAAAAAGGTAATTTTATATATTTTCAGGGCGCAATATGTTTGAAGTGATTTTTGTGTACCAGAAAACCGTGCAAGAGGAATCGGGTTATTCAAAAGCTCAACTAGCTAAAATTAAGCGGGTTTTGAAAAAGATTGAAAGGGCCCAAAAGAATCCCAACATAATAAGGGCAGCAAGGCAGTTTGTGAAAGATACTACCTGAGAAGTTGGCGCAGCTCTTCAAGTTTTATGAATTTCGGGGTTCGCAATTCAAATTTCTTATTTACTATCCGGTAAGCTTGGATAGCGTCTTGGGAAATCATTGTTTTTTCGTCATTGCTGACCGCAATGTCAACACCATGCAGGGATGCTGAGGCGATTATTAGGAAATCGTGCTCAAGCTCGCTCCAAGAATAAAGCCCAATATAATTATTGTTGTATTCCATGCTAATTGCGCGTATAATTTCGTTTAGATTATAGTTCCTTTTGTCATCAACCAGCGTGTCGTATAATTCGAGGCAAAGTTTTCGAAAGCCCGCATTTCCTTTCCTGACTTTTTTTGGAATATCACGCAATTCTTGCCGGATAATGGCTGAACCACATACAATTACGCCGTGCCTTTTCACTCCATCAAAGAGCCAGGCAGTATCAGCTTTCTCTACGAGCTGTCCATAAACATTTGTATCAAGCAAAATCCTTCGCATGCAAAAAAATATGGATTTTTTGTTTAAAAAGAAACGGAGGGTTAGGTGCCGGTGTCAAGTATGGCAAAGCCATACAACCCCGCGCTACAAAAATTTATTAACAAAAAAGCCCTCTGTATTGATGCATATTATGACTGAAAAGAATGCAAAGCCAAGGCAAGCAAAAAAGATGCTTGCGGGAAGGGTGCAGCCCGGCAAAAACAGGGCAATTGAGCAGGTCATTGCGGACATGGAGGTTCGGCTAGATGAACTCGAATCAATAAGGGAAGGCATCAGAAAGGATGGCTCACGCAGCATCTCGCCTCAGAAATCCGTACAAATGCTTGAGGAAATAATAATACCAAATATCGAGCTCATACATTATGATAAGAAAGTTGCAGCGGCCAAATCGCACTGATTCTGATGTTGAAGAACATTTCAAGCGGCAAAACAATAATTGGCAAGGTCAGGCTTGCTTCTGATTCATTTTCTCGCTTCAGGGGTCTGATGCTTGAGAATAAGGAGAATTTTGATTATGCGCTCGTGTTTGTGCTCGCGGGTGAAACCAAAATTGGAGCGAGCGTGCACATGATGTTTGTTGCGTTCCCGATTGACATAGCGTATCTTGATTCGCAGAAAAAGGTTGTGGACACGGCAACGCTGCAGCCGTGGATTTTGAACTACACGCCCAAAGCGGCGGCGAAGTATTTTGTGGAGCTCCCTATTGGGGCGGCTAAAGGAATTTCTATTGGTAACAGGCTTGAGTGGGACAAATAGCGTGTTTAATTTGTTTATAGAGCCAAGGGCCAATCAGCCCATGTACTTGTCCTTGCAATTCTCCGAGCAAAAACCGGCATAGAAGAGATGGCGAGCGGTTGTGTCCTTGTTTATTTCTTTCCCGCACGTGGTGCAGGTTTTTGATTGAGGCATGTTGTAGACTTTGCCGGATTTTTTGGTGAATTTGCTAAGATCCATGAAGACAACTGGGAATTGAATGTAATTTAAATCTTAGCCGAACCTGAATTCTACATAATAAGTTTGTATGGCGCGGCCATACCGCCTATACAATCCCAATAAATACAACCAAGACAGCCGCTTCAAGTATGGGATTGCGCACCGAAGCCGTTTTCGAGCCGATTGAAATTGAAAAGGCGCTTGGATGGCGGGTTTTTAGATTAGCGGACACGGAGCGCGCGAAAACGGTTTCGGATAATGACCTGCGCGAAATCGTGCAGATGAAAAGCGGCAAGCGCGTTTATGTGCAAAAGGCAATCCCTGAACTTAGTTCGCATGAGGCGCGGCTCTTGCGCAGCGCGCTTGAGCAGTATCGGGGGGCGCATTCCAAATCATTTGCAGGGCCGCATGATGCGTTTTTGGAATTTTGCAAATCAAGCAACATTGCACTCGATGAAGCGCAGGCGCAATATTTGAGGCGCGTGATTTTGTGCATTTCTTCGCAGGCCGGAGTGCTCTCTGCCTTCCTTGAAGATGAAAGCCTTGAGGAAATCGCGGTGATTGGCATTGGAAGGCACAGGCCAGTGCATGTGTTTGATTGCGCGTTTGGCTGGCTTGAAACAAATATTTATTTTTCCTCAGAAGAGGAGGTGAGAAACATCGTGAATGCCATGGCTTCTGGGATTGGGAGAAGAATCACATTCCAAAAGCCAAGGATAAATGCCGTGCTTTCGGATGGCTCGCGGCTAAATGCGTGCATCGAACCGGCATCCGTATCGGGGCCGTGCGTTACAATAAGAAAGTTCCGCAAAAAGCCGTTCACGCCATCTGACCTCATAAAAAGCGGAACAGTTTCCGCGCAGATGATGGCGTTTTTGTGGATGGCAATGCAGGCGGACTGCTCCTTGCTTGTGTGCGGGAACACCGGCTCTGGAAAAACCACATTGCTAAACAGCCTTTTCAATTTCGTGCCCGCAACGGAGCGCATAATAATTGTTGAAGAGACTCCGGAAGTGAATGTGCCGCACGCGCACGTGGTGCGGCTTGCGACAGCGGAAGGAATTGAGATTGGGATGCAGGAGCTGATTGTAAATACACTAAGAATGAGGCCGGATAGGGTGCTTGTTGGCGAAGTGCGCGATAGAAGCGAACTCGGGGCGTTAATAGATACACTGCTTGCTGGGCAGGGAAAGGGAAGCTACGCAACATTTCACGCCCAGTCGGCTGCCGATGCGATTGCAAGGATGAGGAATATGGGAACGCTTGAATCAGACCTTGCTGCGCTTGACATCATTTTGGTGCAAAGGCGCTGGAGCTCTTATTCTGCGGGCGCGGCATCGGAGGAGCGCAGACTTGTTAGTGTGTGTGCGGTTGAGGAAGGAAGCGCGGGCGCTCTTGCGCAGGACATGTTTTCATACGATTTCAAAGGAAAGGAGTTCATTTCGCACGGCATTTCGGGGCGCGTTTTGGAAAAAATATGCAGGGCTTTTGGAATTGGCAAAAAGGAATTCCAATCCGAGCTTTGCGAACGGGAGGAATTTTTGCGCACACTTGAGGGGAAAGGAGGCGAGGAGTTCTTTGCGGCAATACAAAATTATGGAAAAGGCGATGCGCGAAATTGAGGAGTGCCTCATGTGCCTTGGAAGGAAGGAGAGCGCGGAGCAGTACACTACGCAGTCCGCAAAGGCTGCTGCAGTGGCATTTGCTCT
Source organism: archaeon (assembly GCA_035289485.1). GTDB lineage: Archaea > Iainarchaeota > Iainarchaeia > Iainarchaeales > Iainarchaeaceae > UBA10205. Next base: position 32,832 of record DATDXA010000029.1, read on the forward strand.
TGCCTTTCTTGCATGGAGCCTTTTTTCGCGCGCAATTCTTGAAGGAGTTTTTGTATCCGCGGTTTTTGGTGGCGCGGTTTTCATCTGGAGAATAGGGATTCCAAAATCTCAGATGCGGCTGCGCGCAAGAAAAATTGAAAAGGACCTCCCATTTGCCCTGATGCAGCTAAGCGTTGGCCTCAATATCGGAGTTCCCTTCGATGCGGCACTAATGGCACTTGCAGACGGCGATTACGGGGAATTTTCCGCGCTGCTCAAAAAATCCCTGTGCGCGAGTAAACATTCCGCAAGCTCTGTTCCCAATGCGCTTATGGCAATGGCTTTGCAGGCAAAATCAAGGCAGCTTATGAGAACGGTTTCGCAGCTTGTTTCGCTCTATGAGCAGGGAACAAAGAAAAGCCCGGGAGAGAGCGTCCGCAGGATGGCTCTTGAACAGCTTTCAAGGCAGAAGGCTCAGGCAAAGGAGTTTTCTGGTAAGCTTGCCGTGATGTCTCTTGCGTTCATTGTAATTTCGGCAATCGTGCCGGCGCTTTTCCAGGCTTTTATGGTTGTGGGAGGGGCATTTACGGAAATACCGTTCACGGCGCTGCAGGCACTCGGGATTGTGGCGCTTGGTTTTCCGCTGCTTGATGCGATTATGCTTCTTTATATCAGATCGCTCACTCCGGAATTTTTGAAGGGATGAAATGCTAAATGGAGTGTATTTGGAAATCGGGGCGCTTTTGGAAAGTGCAAAAATAAGGAAAAGCACGGGGGATTTTCTTGAGCAGATGGCCGCCGCCGGGGCGGTAATTGCAATTTTCACTCTCTTTTACGGCCTCTTTATTGCACAGAGCTCTAAAATTTCCATTCTTTCGGTGCCGGCGTTTTTTCTCCCCGCGGCACTTGGCTATTTTTATATTCTTTATCTTGCGGAGGAGAGGAAAAGAAAAATAGAAGAGGAAGTTCCAGACCTTCTGCTTCTTGCATCTTCCATGCCCGCAGGAACCGGAGTTGGGAAGGTGATTGGGTTCATGGCATCAACTGCAAAGGGGCCACTTTCAGAGGAATTTAGGGTTGCGCTGCGGCAGATGGCTAATGGGATGCCGGTTCACGAGGCGCTTTTCTCAATGAAAAAGAGGAACAAATCAAAGCCGCTTGCAAGGGCTCTTGATTTGATTATCAGCGCGCTCAATACCGGAGCGGAAATGAACGCCGTGTTCCGCGAAACCGCGGAGGATTTTCTTGAAACGAATTCAATTTTGCGCGAGCGCTCGGCGAATATGACTGTTGAGAAATACACGCTGCTTCTTGCAGGAGGAATTGTGGTTCCGCTAGTGCTCGGGCTCATTACTGGGATGGTTGTTGGAATGGATTTTTCCACCATTTCCGAACTTGGAGTTGGAATGAGCGAGCGGCAAAGGGAGGCGCTTGTTGCGGCGTCAATGCTTGCAAATATCATCTACATCGCAGAATATGCGCTTCTTGCATCGGCTTTTGTGGCATTCCAGGAAGGGGTTCAGAAGAAGGCAATTGTGTATGCGGCTGTTCTCTTGCCGCTTGGGATGCTTGTGTACTTTATTGGCAGGGGATTCTGAATTTTGGAAAGAAAATTGGCTTACTTCTGGGCCGGCTGGTCGGAAAATATTTAAAGGGGCGTTACCTTACAATACCGACCAATATGAAACACGATTTGGAATTTGTTGAATTGCAAAAAACCAGCCTTGATGGGTACACGCTCATTGAAGGCTTTCCCGGAATGGGCCTTGTTGGAACAATTGCGGCAAAATATATTGTGGAAAAGCTCAACTATGAGTACATTGGATACGTTGATTCGGATATTTTCCTCCCCGTTGTGAGAATTCATGAAGGGCTCCCTGTGCGGCCTGCGCGCATTTACGCCGACAAGAAAAACAAGGTCGCGGTACTGATTTCTGAGCAGGTTATTTCAAAGCAGTTCACATACCTTGTTGCGAAAAAAACCGCGGACTGGATAAAGGAAAAGGGAATTTCTGAATTGATTTCACTTTCTGGAGTGCACGCAGCGGACAATGAGCAGAAGGCGATAATTTATGGGATTGCGGCAAACGAAAAATCCAAAGAGCTTCTAAAGCAGTACAAGCTAATGGAAATCGGAGAGGGAATAACAACAGGAATTACTGCTCTGATACTTCTCGAACTGCGAAATTCAAAAATCAACGCGATTTCAATTCTTGGAAATGTGCAGGTTTCCGCCGATTACAAGGCTTCTGCCGAGGTTCTGAAAAAACTTAATGAAATTTTGGGGCTTAATTTGAATGTCGAGCCGCTTCTTGAGGAGGCGCGCGAGACTGAAAAACAGCTGCTCTCGCAGCTCCAAAAGCTCAAGGACACAAAGGACAATTCGGATAAATTTGAGACGAAAACGCCGCCTTTGATAACGTAAAACATTGTACATAAGCAAATGTTTTTATTGCGGCTGATTAATCTTTAGTTATGACCGGCAAACCTTCTGGTAAATCAAATGCAGGAAAACAATCTTTGGGCAAAGCCCTGCTTGGGTTGGCGGCAAGAAAAAGGCATGAACCTGCGGACACAAGAAGGATATTCAAAAATGTTGGCGGCATATACGACCATGTGATTGATGCAACTCTCCAAAGAGAGGGAGTCCTGCACGCCCAAAAAGAAAAGACCAATTTATCTGAACTGCATGATTCAAGCATCTTTCTTTTCAAGTATATTTTAGACCGCAAGGATCCGCGGTGGTCACTGGCGTCTGCACATGCTGGCATGAAGAAAAAAAGGGTATTTGAGCCGATAAATATGGAAAATGCCCTGCTTGCAGCATATGCGTCACATTACAAAGGCGAGAGGGGAAAATTTTCCGTTTTCAATAGTCTGGAGCATATAACCCAACTGGCAAGGGCGTTAAAGAACATTGAAATAGGATTCGCACGCGTTATGCCGCTGCGGGAAAAAATGAGGCTCAAAAATGGGTATGAAATTCAATTCGAAAGGACTCGGTCAATACAAAGGGGAAAAGACAAAAGGGGAGTTACAGGCTGCCCTGAGGCGCTCTGGCAACTTCAGCTTTACCATGATGGCGGCTACCTCGGAAGGATAGGCTTCAACTTCCACGTGGAGGAGAATAGGCCGGTTGTTACGGTGGCAAATGTTCAGGGAGTTGGAAAGGAATTCGGAAAACATAATGAAGTGCTTGGTATCAAGAGAGAATTCGGAACTGATCTTGGCGGATTGCTCTGCGGAAAGCTCAAGGAAATTATGGGGCAGGAATTCGAGTACCGCGGAGTCATGAATAGGGAGCAGAACGTTGTTCAGTATGCAATGGCTTTCCGGCGAGGAAAAATACCGGTTTTCAAGGCTAAGGGCAGATAATGAAAACGGCGTTGTCTAAAAACTCAGGCTTTGAATGAGACTTTTTGGTTTTTTGGGACTTCTGTCCAAAAAGTGTTTTTGAGGTCAAATTTGTAATAAGCCCTTATTAGGCAGCAGATGTTGTGGCATATTATTTTGCAGGCCATTTCGGAGAAGTTTGCTGTGAGGTTTTTTGTAAATAAGATGTCTCCAAACTTTTGTTTTATCATGTAAAATGTGGTTTCCACGTTGCTTCGTTTGTGGTAGTGTTCGTTGAATTTTTGTGGGTTTTCTTGGAAAAAGAATAGTGCCTTTCTCCAGACCGGGCCATTGCCCCTGCCTCTTTCATTGCTATTGCTTTTGAATGGAATAAAACCGGTTGCTCCGATTTCATCAATGAAATTGTAGTTTTCTTTGGAGAGATATCCTTTGTCTGCAACTACTTCTTTTACGTCAAAAGCTAGGGCAGTCCTTTTCACAAGATATTTGAGTTGAGGCGCATCCCCAACAAACTGGTCTGTAAGTACTGCCGATGTAACGACATTGGTTTTCACGCCAATTGTTATATGCGCTTTCCTGTAAACTCTCTCCTGATTTTCATTGTTTTTATCTACAGACCAATGACCAAATCTGGAAGTAGAGAACCCTGTTGAATCAACCCCAAAAACAAGCTCATCACACTGCACTAGTGGTCTTGCAGACAATTCTATTAACGAAGTAAGGACACCGCACAATTTTTTGTTGTTGAAGTAATTGAGGATTGTAGCTCTTGAAGGCACCTTTTGTAGAAATCCTTTTTGTTTGTAATCTTCGAGAGTTGACATTAACCTTCCGGCTGAGCGCCTATAGTAAACTTTCAAAAGCATACAAAAAATCACGTCTTTTATGTCAGAGATTGGTCTGCCTGTTTTCTGTATTTTTTCAATGCTCAATTGTTCAAGCAGTTCGTCAATAAGGCTGTCAAACATGTGCGCTTCCTCAGCTTGATATTCATTATATGCTTTCCAGTCTGTAGGCGGAATTGGCTGACTTTGATATTTGAAAGGCATGGGCTCCGACATTTGCCTTTTGCCCCAAGCAAACTTGAAATGGCACTTAGCGCACTCATATTTTTGCCGCCAAATGCCCTTCATAATATTGGCGTATGCCTTGCCTTTCTTCACAAGCTTTTCATGCCCGCATTTCCTGCAAAATTTTGGCTCGCTTCTCAGGTTATCCATAAGTAAACACTTTTCTGCCGAATTATGATATACTTGATAGGTAAAGTATATAAATATTCTGCCGAAAAATGAATATTTATATAGAAGTTCTGCCTAATAATAGTGAAAATTTAATACTAACAGGCAGATAATTATGAAACTACAAAGGGACTATCTTGACGATAAAGCCATGCAAATGGCTGGAGTAATAGAAAAGACAGTAAACGTAACCTATGACGGAAAACAATGCGCGATAAAAGTACCGTCCAAGCTAGCGCGTATTCTGCGTATTAAAAAAGGGGATAAAGTCAAATTTACTCTGTTAATGCCTGAGGGAAAAGTCTTGCCGAAAAAAAATGAACTGAAGATAGAAATGATTTGAATGAAGAACGACAGGCGAAAAAAACTGCTCCTTGAAGTAATGGAGCGCCGAAAATATCCGGTAACCACGAGAGAGCTCGCCAGGATATCTATAATGAGTCCGATTACAGTAAAAAAGAAATTAAGCAAATTGGAAAAAGAAAAAAAAGTTAGAAAAAGAAAAACTGGAGACAAAATCGAGTGGATGCTGTCACAAGCCTACGCAAAAATGGAACGCCAATATTTCGAATTATTGGACAACATTGAGATTATCCCAAAGGAAAAAACCATTAAAAGGCATATCAATAAAACGAAATAATTTGTGAGTTAAACAAATCCTTTGAATGAGCCTGCGATAAATTCGCCGTATATTTTTTCCCCTTTTTTGTTATAGACAAAAACGGCATAGCGTTTTACTTTTTTGATTTTTCCTTGTTTGTGTTGTGTGTTATAGCCTGCTTTATTTGCAGATTTTTGAATTTGCGGTTCAAGTTTCTTGATTGTTTGTGTATTGATTCCAGCACCGTGAATTGCTATATAGTTCAACCCTAAGGACAAGTAGTAGTGAACTTTACCCAAGAGTTCATCTTTATCGGTTCCTTCGTGGACAAATAAAACTCCTTTGTATCGGGTAACATAATCAAGAACCTGTTGAATAGCATTTTTATCAATTAACCCTATATCGTTGATGTAAGCTAGAACTTCTGGAATGTATCCTTCAGTATACAAATTACAAAATTGTTTCTCTTCTTGATTAAGTTCAAGTTTCCTTGCAGCCGCTATATCTCGGTCTCCTTTTTCGTAAAGTTCTTGTATGTACATGCACTCTTTTATGCGAGCACGATATGCCACATCCAACAATTTTACGAATGGATACGGGTAATCAGTATTCTCAAAAAATTGTTTGTACTTATCGTATTCTTCATTGAATTTTGTTTCTATTACTCTGGTTGGCACTCCTTTTTCCAAGCGCTTTGCTAACCATTGGCGGTCCTTATCCCTATCTAAGTTTCCAAAAGAAATGTCCCCGTCACTTTTTTCTATTACATATACTGACACGGGCGCGTTTACGTCACCGTTTATTACAATTTGTTTCAGACCTTTATTTAGTTCGGGATTTTTAAATTTGAGAAATTTGTCTTTCAAAATTGGCAATATTTTAAGAAGTTCGCCGAGTGCTTCGAGCCATGGTCCTACTACTGGTATGCTCCCCACTACGGACACGGAAGCTACTCCTTGTCCGCTAGATATCTGCTCAAACTACTAAGATTATTTTTTATAAAAACATGGGGGGAATTAGCAGGCATGAGAGCCCCAATTTCAGTAACTTTAAACTCTTGCTCATCTGACGAGAGTACTCTTTTCCCAGTATCTTTGAATACTACAAATCCATCGTCATCTATGGCGTAACCTAATTCTTTTATGATTTCTCGGATTTGCTTTTTGTTTGTATAGATGGTTATAGGTTGGTCGTTAGAGATTTCATCTATGGAAACCTCCTCAAAAATCTCAGTTTTGGCTTTGCCAGCCATATTCATCCCGCTCATAATACCAAACCCCAACATATAAGCTTTTTGGTCACGAAAAACCAATTTGTGTCAATATACTAAACACCCTGCAAAACTCTTATATTTGACATACTTTTGGGCTCGGTTAAAAATGCCTAAAGTGCATTTTTCTCAATAAACGCCGGTTAAATTAGCCAAAGTAAACTTTAAAAGGAGAAAGAAGCAGTAGTCCCTTAATGAAAAAGGTTCTTTCAATTGTAGTATTTCTTCTTGTGATTGGACTTTTTTTAACTGCCGGTTGCACCAGTAGCCAAAATAATCAGGGCAATACCCAAGGTCAAAATCCACAAGGCGGGGTGTCGCCGACAAATAATCAACCTTCTAACGACGAAGGAAATACTGGGACACTTCCGCAACCGCCAGAACTACCAGAGTAAAAGGGGAAAACAAAATGAAACAATTGATGCTAATTGGATTAGTTGCCTTATTATTGGCAGGATTAGTTTTTGCTGGCGATTACAATCCACAAAGTAATGAAGTTACAGTTAACCTATACAAAGGGTGGAACTTAGTTCCACACGGAGTATATGGATGTAACAACAGCTTAGGGGCAGTTTTCTATTATTCAACACTTAGTAAGGGGTATGTCGGTGCAAATGTCAAAAATGGAGCTATAGGTGCCGATAGTAAGTATTTCCCAAGTAAAACCGCTTATGATAGTTTCACCCAAAACGAAATTTCTTCACAGTTATCAGGTGCATCGTGGATATACTCAACCGCTAATTGCTCGGCGAAAAAAAGTTACTTGCTTCTATCTGGGAAAGGTGATGAATTTGTTAATAGTTATCCAATAAAAAGTGGCTGGAATTTCATTGACATTTCACCCGTTATGGTTGGAAAAACACTGCCAACGCTATTTTCGAAATGCAGTGTTTTAGCAAGTAATAGCTGGGTAAATTCTGAACAGCATTGGTATTACTCATCAAGTTCAAGTGAAATTGCAAGAACCTTTGCTGAAGACACAAGCATATTAACAAACTCAGCTGTTGGAACAACTTTAATAGTAAAAGTTGCAAGTGACTGCTCTCTTTTAGCTGGAGAAGAGACAGTTTCACCACCCTCAGTACCAAACTGACCAACATTGAAATTATTTAAAGGATAAGTCGATTTGTGACAATACGAGTTTTTAGACGGAAGTCCCTAAAAAATAGTTTTTAGACAACGCCAATGAAAACGAAGCGTTTATTAACATAAAATCCCAATTCTATCCATGGATTACAAGTGGCTTGCAGTTCCGGCAATTCTTATTGTTGCCCTTGGGATTGCGCTTTTTCTAAACCAGCCAAAAATTGCGCCCGTGCAGGGCGTTGAGTACACCGATGTGAACGGCGATGAGTACTTGCCAGGGGACTATGTAACTCCTGAATTTGAGGGCATTGGGGATGTCAGGCCGGAGGGCGGCACGGATTCAGATTATGATTTTCCAACACTTGTTTCGGACTGTACAAATAGGCCAGGAGTGGAAAAGGACAGGTGCCTTTTGCTCTACTCCGTGATGAATGAGGACGGCTCTGGATGCTCTGCAATGGATGACCAGATTTTGAAGGATGATTGCTTTGCAAAAGCTGCCGCGATAAATGGAAATGAATCGTTCTGCGGAGAAGTGGGTTTTGCAAAGCAGGAGTGCTATGTTGATGTTGCGATTGTGAAAAATGACGCATCGCTCTGTGAGAGCGGCCATCTTGCAAGGGACCGGTGCTTTGAGGCCGTGGCTGCGGGGGACATTTCGCTTTGCGCCAATACTGATGATATGAGCATCTGCGGGTTTGCGGTAACTGACAATAATTCCCTTGCATGTAGCAGCCTGCAGGTGCAGGACGGGTACTGCTATTACACGATTGCGAGGCAAACAAAAAACCCGGTCCTTTGTGAAAAGTCCAAGAATGCAAGAAGCACATGTTACTTTGGAATTGCACTTGAAACCAACAACGCCTCACTTTGTGAGAACCTAACAGATACCCGCGACAACTGCGTTGCATGGGTGGCATTCAACACAGGGGACATCCGGCTCTGCGAGCAGGCGGGAACGGAGAGGGAGAGCTGCATACAGGACATTCAGGAAGAGTAAAAGGCAATTTTTCAGCTATATTTTTATACCTGCATGGCATTATTCTGTTTATGAGCGGAGGCGCACATCACAAGCACCATGGCAAGGGGCATCACGGCAAGCCATTGCCAACTAGCGGATTTGGGATTTTAAAGCACGATCTCAAGCGCCACGCAAAAGAGGAGTGGTTTTCAAAGCAGGGCTATTACGGAGTGCAGTTCATTTTCGACATTGTAAACCCGTTTTTCTTTCTCAACAGGACCATAAACGCGTTTTCAGTTGCAAAAAGAAACAGGGGCCTTCTGAGGGCTCATGTGGAGAAAAGCCATGACCGGAGGTTCAAAGAGTTGCAAGCTGGGCTCATAAGGGGCATGAATCATATTCCCGAAATGCAGCACTTTTTCTTAACAGACCCGACTGGGCAACTTAGCAGGCTTTTTGCAAGCAACAAAAGGACAATGCAGGCAAGGCTTGAGAGGCTGAGGGGAAAGAAAAAATTCGATGTTGACGGGGAAGGCGCACTCGAGAAATACGGGATAAAGGATGCGCAGAGGCTTGATGAGGCGCAGATTGAAAAGTACCTCAAATTATTAGAACAGAGAGAGGAGGTGTTGGCAGAATATTCACTGCTCAAGAAAGATTTGCTTAAACTAACGCAGGAAGGCGAGGAAAAATTCGCGGAGAATTACGGGAAGTTCATCATGAAAGTGAACAAGCTCGCGAGCAGCCTCAATGATTCACAGGCACTTGTACTGAGGGCTGAGGGCGAAGCGCGTGCAATTGACAGGGTTGGCTACGCCAACAAATGAACTCCGCACGAATGCAACAGCCTCGAGGCAACGGCGTCATATATCATCTTTTCAGCGCTTCTTTGCATTGCGCCTTGTGTAAATGAATGAGCCCACAATCAGCGCTATGAAAAGCAATAGCAGCAGCCTCTCTTCCGGAAGCGAAGGCAAGTTCAAAAAGCTTGAATCCTTCTTGCCAAGGTCCACATTGAGCACATTTCCGGTTGCGGTTGCAGTGGTCTCCCCGTTTGGCTGCACCTTTGCCGCAATTCCCTCGCGGAACGCATCAATAAGCGGCAAGAGCTGCGCATTTTCGGCAAACCATAATCCCTTATCAGGGTCATAGTAGAATGAGCCGTTCTTGCCCTGCGCCGCGATGAGAACTTCCGGCTTATTCTCATCAAGCTGCACAATCGGCGCCCCGTCCTTGGTTGAGAATTTCACTTCGTGCGTCTGCCCATCATTTGTGGTTATCTTAAAGCCGTCCGGCGTCTGTGAAATTGTTCCTGTGTAGTCGGTAACCTTGCCTGTGGCCTTGTCTATTACTCGCAGATGGTCCTCGCACACTCCCTGCGCATTCTTCTCGGCCGAAATCACATAGCGCTGTGTGGGCGTTTCAAACACTGTGAACGGGCCCTGGTGCTGCAGCGCCTTATTGAACTTGTCAACTTTTGCGGCCTGCAAATCCGAACCAAGGTCTGGCAGCACTTCAAAGTTCACAACAGGGTCTGCACAACCGGTTTCGGGGTTTGCCGCCCTTTCCAAATCCGTTTTGAGGCCCTTTGCAAGTTCCTTGCTAAGGATTCCATCCTCGTGGTGCTTTAGCCAGGCAAGGAAGCACCCATTTGGCTTTACAATAATCACTCCGTTAGCAAACTGCAGGCTCTCAAGCTTTCCTACCGAAGTCTCGCCATCATTGGAGCTTGAGAGGTTCACGTCCTTGTTTGCGAGCACTGTAACGGTGGCATTCTTGCCTTCCGCAACCTTTCTTGGAACTCCCTCCGCCTGTATCTTGTCGCCAAGAGGCCTGATGTTTGGGTGAGTGGTGGTCACAATCGCCTCAAGCTTTCCGAACGCGTCATTGAGCTTTTCTGAATCAAGCGTAAGCCCTGTCTGCTCAATAACGCCTTTCTTGATGCAGTCAAGAAGTTCCTTGTTAACCACGCGCACTTCTCCTTGCGCATTTATTTCAAATGCCTTTTCGGTTGTGTTCTCAAGGCAGGTTTCAGTAAGGGTATTTGGAATTTCTATAAAGGGGCCGTTTAGGTTTGTTGTTGCAAGCCTCACATTGTCCGGAGTCTGAACTATCGGAGAGCCATTTAGTGTAATCTCCCCCTTTGCAAAATCAATGCCAACATCAAGGCCATTTACGCCCCTAATCTCTTCGCTTCCCGATTGCTTGTATGATGCGGGGGTCATTTCACATCCCTTGCCGCACCAGAAGTAGAATAGTGAAGTTGAATCAAGCTGGCCGCTGTTGAGCCCTTCAAGGCGCAGTGTTGCCTGCACCAAGTTGTTCTCTTTTGAATCCTTCTGGAACCTGTCAAGTTCATCTCCGAGCTTTTGCGCGGCGTCCTTTGTGAGGCTGTCTTTGTCGCTCTGGAACGTGTCAACAAAGCTTGACTTGAACCTCTGCACCAAATTGGAAACCTTTTCGGTTGATATTTCAGTGGAGTTGGTTTTTTTATCCTCTTTCTTCAGCACGGGAACAAAGTAGTGAACGTAATACCCCTCATCAACATCGATGCAGTCCTGCAATTGCGGCACAACTACTATTTGTATTGTCGCGGTTGCGAAAATTCCGGCCCAGAAAAATGTCCCGTAAGTGATTGATTCAAGGCCTCCGAGCACTGCGCCAATTCTTCCCTTTTCCTTGAGCTTATCAGGAATAATTTTGCCAAGGCTTATGCCGTAGAGGTTTAGCTGGTCTAGGGCATCTGAGCATGTTTTTTTATCGTTGATTGCATCGGCAAGGTTTATTGGCTCTCCCTTCTCATTCCCGCTCTGGCCAATTAGGTTTGTGTGCGCGGCAAACATTATAAGTGTCTGGCCCTTATCCCTTGCCGCCTGGCTTACTGTATCTTCCAGTATATATGAAACAAGCTTTTGGTTTTCTGTAAAGAAGAATGGCCTGAAGCGCGTGAGATCGTCCGAGCGCAATGTAAGAGAGCAATTCGCGCAGTCCTCGGGGCCTGTCAGGTAGAACGCGAGGTTTTCTGTTTCATTGCGCAGCTCATTTTTGGTGAGCGCATCGTAGAGGTTTTTTACAGGATTGTATTTTTCCGAAAGCTCATCTAGCACGAGTTTCCACGGGAGCTTGTTGATTACCTGAACGAACAAATCCCCCTGGTCCGAGCCTTCGTTTGCGAAGAAATCGAGGTATGCGTAATCGTATATGTTTTGCGCGCCTGTTGTGAAGCTTAGCCTGTGCCATGTTTCAGGAAGCTGGTATTGGCTTATTCCTTCTATTCCGAACCCTTTCTTTGCCCACCAGTACCCGAACGGTAGCGCGGTCCATTTAGCGCCGCCCTTTACAGTAAAGTAGCTGCGTATGAGTTCATTTTCCTGCGCGGTGAGCTTATCAAGTGCGCTCCAGTACCTGCGCGAAACCCAGTTCTGCTCGCGCAGCGCATCAAGTGTTTGCTCTATGTTTATGTGCCCGAACTTCATGTTCGCGTTCACTCCCGTTCTTCCGCTGTCTATTCTCGCAATGACATCTTCTGGGGTAATTTCGCCCCACTCTTTCCAGCCGCCGTATTTGACGCTTGTGACATTGGAAGTTAACCTGTTTTGGATGTACTCAGCAGAGCCGGCATTGTAAGGGATGTAATTGCCGTACTGGTCTGGGATGAATGCGTCCGCGGAGTTTTTCGCTGCGGCCTTTACATTGCTGTATGAAACACCGGGGCCTGCCTTGGCTGTTGCTTCATCGAATGAATATAGAACAAGCTTGTCTCCTCTTGTTTCAAACACCTGCCCGTATTCTGCTAATTTATTTGGGAATGTTGAAAAGCCGCCGTGTGGGTCATCCTTTAACTGCTTTAGAATCCTCTGAAGGTTCCTGTGATCCTGGAACAAGTTGACGACTTCGCCCTGCCCATCGGGGGTAACAATTTTGACACCCTTATCGTAAAATCCGGCGTTCGGGTATCTTGCGACCCATTCGATGTAATCCGCTCCGAGATTGGATTCGTCGTAGACATCATCCATCATCCTAATCATTTCCTGCCCGTACTCGCGGTATTTCTGGCGCACAACAGGGTCTTCGAAGACGTTTGCAACGCCGCGTATCTTCGCCGCCTTTTCAGCGTCCTGGAACGCGCCCTGCGCGCCCTTGACCCTTGCATACCCTCCCCTTAGCACGGAGCGCATGTCCTCAAGAAGCCTTATGAATTCGCCGCGCTCTTCAAGGGATTTCATCTTGGTGAGAAACCCGTCGTGCCCGAGCGCTTCACCAAGCAAATCCTGGTATTCCTCGGTTTTGAATAAGTAGTACCCTGTTCCGTCAGATTTTCCGCCGACAACTTTTTGCCACCACTCGCGCCATCCGGGGTATTTGTCAAGGCGGGTTTTGATTCGGTTTGTTAGGATTTTTCCATAAGGTGAGTCATTTGTGATGTACTGCGCCCTGAACTTGTCAGCGAACTCCTGATAGCCATCCCTCACTCCTGAAAAGAACCCCCTTCTTCCGCTCCAGCCGAAAAGTTTTTTTGTGTGGTAGAGAAGGCTTGGGCCGAACGCACTCACAACCATTTCAGAAGACATCCAGGAGTTGAAATATTTGTCAAAAAGTGAGTAGGTGCTTATCACGCACGAGGAGTTGTTGCAGTTTGTTTCCAGTTTTGCGCTGAACGAATCTGAGAGAATGGAATTGGAAATGAGTTGCTTTTCAAGCCTTGCCGCGGTTTTTACCTGCGCATCTTCGGGCTCTTTTGCAACGAGCGCATTTTTTAGCACCTCATTTTCCGCGGCGCTGAACTTGTTAGTGTCCTCTTTTGTGAAAACTTCCTGTATGGGCTTTAGGTCTGCCACAATTCCCGCGCCGGAATTTCGGTACTTGAGATTGGGGCCTGTCAGGCCGCACTCGGATGAGCTCATGCTCTCGCATCTTCCCGCGCGCAGCGAATCATCAAGCACCACTCCAAGTGAGAACGGCCCCTTTATTGAATTATTCAGGAACTGCGAAATTTCCCATGGCTTGAATTTGAGCGAAGGGACTTCGCCCTTCACCGCGACATTTTCATCGCCGGGTTTTGTGAGAACTATTGTATTCGCATCGAGCTTTTCGCGGTCTGTGTCTTTTGAAGTCTGCCCCGCGATTTCATTTCCGGTAAAGCCCTTTTTCAAAAGGTCAATTAGGTTTTGTGTTTCATTTCCGGGGAGCTGCGATGAGGCGCACATGAACTCATTTACTTGCGGCACGCCCTGCGTAGCTGAAGTTGTTTGCACTCCAGTACCTGTCTCGCGCGCAGCGGTTTGCTCCGGAGTTTCAATAAGAGTGCGCGGATCCTGTGCAGATGGAGGGTCGGCAAAATCAGCAAGCAGCGGGTTTGAAGCGAACGCCAGAGCTGGGAAAAACATCATGTAAATGAGGAAAAGAGCGTAAACCTGCCGCATTGGACCAGCCCGTGAATACAGTAATTTATTACAATTAATAAGGTACGTTTTGGCATATTTATTTATATGCCCGAAAGAAAAAAGCCCGAAAATATGTTCTAAATTTCTCAAGGCAAGAGAGATTTTCTATCCAAAGTAAATGAAGAAAAGAATGCCCGTGACAGCTTCTGGGATTATGAAAAGCACTATTGCGGCGGAAATTACCGAAGCAATGTAGGAGGCAATGAAAAGATTCACGAGCTTGTTTGCTTTCCTGCGCTTTTTCATGACCCACTCGAATATGAAGGCGCCTATTAGCTCAAATGGCATTAGCACAAGTGAAACCACCGCAGCGGAAACCGAAACTTTCACAAGGCCGAAAATGTATGATGCAAGAACGTCCCCGGCAGACGGCGCGAACATGGCGGGAATCTCCCCGATTCCGCTTTCATTAAGGGCGAGCAGGAACGGGAGAAAATAGAGAAGTAAGATGCCGGTCCAAACAAGGGCAAATGTTGCGGCAAGGGCACTGAAAAGCCAGGTCCACTTGGTTTTGGCCTGTATTCTCTCACGCAGCCACTTGCCAATAACGATTAGTATGAAAAGAGGGATGGCAATCACTATGGAGCCCTTGAGCAGGTCAAGCAAGGAAAAGAGCAGCAGTTCTAGCGGGTTTGCCATCTAAACATTAGTTTATTTAACTACTATAAATATCTGTAGTTTACCATGGTTGTCTTTGCTAATGTCGTTGATGCCGCAATTGTCGCATATCTTGTTTTTGGCGCCGGGACTTGGGGCTACATTTTCCTGCGTACCGGCTGGCCAAATATCCGGCAGCTTGAGCAAAGTTACAAGAAGGGCTGGAGCATTGCATTTGGAATTTCGTTTGCCGCAACCATGGCGGTGATTGTGGGGGCCGCGGCATATTTCATGCCGCAATACGGGAGCGTCACAGAGCTGGTTTTGGTCGGGTCTCCGGCGGTTTTCATCTCAGGGATAATCGTGTTTTCATTCAAGAGAAGATTCCTGCGCAGGCACGGCCTCACGGTTTCGGTGCCGAAAAGGGTTGTTGTCGCAAGCATTGCTGCAAGGCGCGCAATGGAGCGCATACCAACCGCAATGTATGTAAGCGCGGGCCAGCTCGCGCTTGCGGGTGATTCTGTTTCATTGGACGAAGACGGAGGAATACAGTTCGAGACGCGGCAGACGCGCGCCGCAGCGCAGAAAAAAGGCGCGGGCATGAAGGCGCATGATTTGGAATCCCACAAGATTGAAGAGCCGACGACGCGAATGATAGAAACGGAAAAAATGTTTGTTGAGGAGCGCTCTGCTCCCCGCGCCAGAGCGCCGCCCGCACAGGCGAAGGCCGCAAGGGGCAGCACGGAAAAAGAAATCAGCCCGCTGCAGGAGCGGCCGCGCGAGGGCGCGCAGGCTTTAGGCACAGGGAACAAAGAGTGGGCAAAACCCGGGGCGCAAACAAAACCCCTGAGCGCAAGGCAGATGCATCCCGCGGAGAAGCGCTCATTCTTTGCGGGATTTTTTGGCCAGAAGAAAAAGCCCGCGCAGGCACCTGTGCAGCCATCGCCCGCTGCAAAGCCAATTCCGGCCGCATCTGCAAAGCCGTTGCCGGCTGCAGCGAAAGCTTATGTGCCGACACGCGCTGAAATAGAGGATGCGAAAAAAAGCATAACCGAAGCCGAGAGGGAAATGGAAATAATAGGGCGCAGGATCACGCTCAAAGAGCTCGCGCTTGCAGAAAGGGAGGCCGAGGAAATAAGGCGCGAACTTGAGGCGCATGATGCGGCAAGGGCAAAGGCGGCCGCAGTGGGAGCGGCAGCGAAAAAGGCCGCGCCCGCTGGCGGCGGAATTTTTTCCTCGTTTGGAAAATTGTTCTCCAAAAAAAGCGCGGCGGAACCGTTGCCAGCGAAAGTTCGGCCAGCTGGCACAGTGCACGGAGAGCAGCCTGCGGCTAAGCCTGCGCAGAATTTGCCGGCAGTAATTGTAAAGCAAAAGCCAAGTGATGCCCAAAATGCAAAGGCCGGCACTGCTGGCACTGCAAAAGGGCCCGGAAAAGGATGGGAGGGGCAAAAAGTGCTTGCGCCGCAAAAGCCGCCCCAAAAGGAGCCTCTTGGGCAGCGCCCTGCATCTGACCAGTTTGAGGTCAAAGGCGGCATGGATGAGCAGAGAATGGAGAGGCTAAGGCGCAGGCTTGCAGAGATTGAGGCCCAGAAGGCCACGGCGCAGCGGAGCGGTTTTGGCGGCGCGATGGATGCGCCAAGGCGCATAAGCGAAAGCTTCCGGCAGGACATGGGCGGAACGCGGGCAAGAAAGTCCACAGAGAACATACTCAGGATTCTTGAGAAAAAATCCGCGGAAAAGACCGGGCAGGTCATTTCTGGCGAACAGGCAAGGCGCGAGGCGGAGTCCTCAAAGGAGTTCATAATGGAGAGCGTGAGGGAGGCTAGCTTTGAGGAAGGGGCGCAGGCGCAGCCCGCTGCGATGACGCAGGAGATTGAGAGGCGCAGGGCTGAAATGGTTCATGCAGAAGAGGCATTGCCAAAATCCGCGTTGCTGCTAAAAAAGCTTTTGAAAGAGGAAAGTGATTGAAAATGGATGAAGAGGTACCAAGGAGAATGAGGAGATTTTACAGGGGCGAGAAGCCAACAGAGGAGGAGGTTAAGCACGAGAGCGCGCAGATTGCGATAAGCGAGGTTGACAGGTTCAGGGAAACCCAGGGCAGATACCCCGCAAGAAACGAGCTTGACGAGATAAGCCAGAACGTCTTTGACCAGCTCAAAAGGGAGCTCGCCATTGCAGATGCGGAGGAGAAGGAGAAATCCACGGCGCAGGAAAAATGGGCAAAGCAGGCAAAAGACGGGAAAAGCTTTTTGGAGCTGCGCAGGCAAAAGCATGTGGCCGCGAAGACAGAGGAAAAAGCGGCGAAAGGCACTGCAAACGGGAAGAAGAAAATAACGGAGGAAGAGGAAACCCCAATTGGCGGGCCGGAAGAATATGGCGAGGAAGCCGAAGGCCAAGAGCCAAGCGGCGAAATGGAAGTTGATTCGGAAGAAATTTCCGATGATAAGAATGTGCAAAAGCTCGCGGAGATGGATGAGGTCTCAGGCCTTGAAAAGGAGCTCTCGGACGATGACTCTGACCTTGTTGAGAGGAAAATCGATTCAGATTTGAACGTGTGCCCAAGGTGCGGCAATCGGGCGGACGAACTTATCTATTGCCCAAGCTGCGGCGAGGCTTTCTGCGACCACTGCGCAAAGGCCGTTGAGGCGCAGGGAGACTCGGTAAAATACACATGCCCAAAGTGCATGAACGTGTTCAAAAAATCTAAGTCGAGGATGTAGGGTTTTGGGCCAGGGCTGATGTCTCCTGCGCGGATTCCTCTATGCAGTTGAAAACGGCGCTGTCGAAAAGCGGCTCTTTGCGGTCATCTGTTGCGCCAAGCCATGCGGCATCCCAGAGCACCAAATCAACCTGCGCATCCTTTGGGCAGAAATGCGATTCGCGGCACGCCACATCATCCACAAGAAGCGTTGTTTTTGCGGTTGCCTGAGAGGTCTGGCCAACGTTTGAAACAAGGCGCGAGAGCTTCGCCATCAAAATGCCATAGTCCGCCTTTTTGCCCTCGAAATCTATTCCGCAGAAGTAATTCACATGCTTTTTGGCAGGATCTGGCGTGTAGGTGACGAATTTCCGAAGTGTCCCGCCAAGATTTTCCCTCTGAAAATTCGTGATGTGCAGGTACATGAATACCGGCCTTTTTTCGGAAGGGATTGTGAGGTAGAACGCGTAATCGAAATTGTCCTGCACAGGGTTTAGAATTGATGATATCGCCTTTCCAAGAACCACCCTCTCATCTGGCCCTATCTGCTGGTCATCATAATAGTCCTCCTTTATTATTGAAAGCAAAAAATCAACTTCTGCCGTGCTCTCCGTAAGGGATGTGCGCACATCCCTTGGCGTCGAGGAATAAAGTATCGCCTTAAGGGAGTTCGTGGCAAATGTGGTGCTCGACTCCGCACTTATCTGCTGCTTTACATTGTCGCCATATGAATTGGCAAAGCCGAAGAGGAATATTGAAAGGGAGGTGATTATAAGAACGAAGTAGAGCGCGTCGGTTACCGCCGCCTGCCCTCTCTTGCTGCGCAGGTGCATGATTTTTACGCTCATTTCCACGCCACCACGTACAGATGCATTGGCCTCACTATTTTGTTGTCCTCAACAACAATCGGGAAAATCCTTGTCACGATTTTTTTCCCATCGGAGCCTTCTGCGCTTAGAAAATCCCCTATGCCGAGCTCATCTCCCGAACCCGGGAGCGGATCTATGTTGGAGCAGTAGAAGAAATCGCCGCCGCTCTTGAAGAATTTTATGTCATAGATGTCAATTTTCGCTTCGCTGGAAGATTCTTGGGCATCCGGTGAAATCCCTGCAATGAATTTCAGGTTCACTGGCCCCACCTGGTCGCAGAGGCTGTGGAAATTATTGTAATTGTAAATGTAGCTGTTTGACTGCAGTGTCCTTGAAATCCTCATCATGGCAAGGTCGTCCTTGAAGTCGGCGTTTCTTGCGTCAAATGCGTTGAATGCGAGCGTGAATGTTGAGAAAAATATCACAAGCCCGAAAAGCAGCGGAATGAGCGATGGGAGATCGTCCCCGATAGGCCCGACAAACCCTTTGCTCAGCAAAGAAATCCCCCCTCGCCCTGGTTTCCGGAAATGTGGGCGATTTTTCCTATCCTTTCCCGGTCAACTTCGCACCCCGCGGCCTCCTTATTGCAGCCTATTACATAAAAGCTTGTCTTGCCTGCGACGACCTCTTTTATGAACTCAAGAGAGTTCTTGGGGTTTTCGGCCTGGGGGTCTATAAAAATCGAATCCTCCTCAGGAACAGTTCCGGACCCGTCACCTGAAAGGGTGTCGTACCCTGAGCCGTTGTATGAACCCACGGCGTAGAGGTGTATTTGCGCGCTTGTCCTGAAGCTGTCTGCCGCTATTGCCTTTGGGACATATGCGCCGCTTGAAGTTGATGAGGTAAATGACCTCTTGATTTCATCGCGCGTGTAAATGGAATAAATCAGCACGTTTATTTTGCCCCCGTCTTCCATCTCAAGTTCCTGCTTTGAAACCTTCAGGACATAATAGTAGCTGCTCCCCGCAATCGCAAGCTCATCTGGGATTTGGTAAGAGTCAGTAAAGCAATAATTCGGGGAGTTCACAAGGGAGAAGGACTGCTCCTTTATTTTCGAGGCGAGCTCTGAGGCCTCCTTTACCTTTGCAATGTCTGTGAGGCTTGCCGCGAAGAACGCCACAATCGCAAATATCGCGGTAACAAGTATGAGAAGATTCAGCTTGCTTAGTATGAAATCCAGCATCTTCATCTCCTCCGGTAAACGCACACTTCTGGGGTTCCGCTAAAAAGGTTGAACTCCGCTTTCAGAGTGTACTGCCCGCCGCTTATTCCTTCCTGCTGGTTTTCCCACTCAACGGTTTCGTATTCGTCCGGGTTTCCAAAAACCCCCGGGTTGCACGGCGGGTCATCGCTTGGGAAGGTGGTCACCTGCGATATGCGCAGGCATTTTGTGTCGGAGAAGAGAGGGTTGTAAAATGTCAGGACCTTGCAGCTCTGGACTCCGCCACCGCAGTACGCAGAGCAGTAAGCCGGCTCCTCGCTTGTAAGAATCCTTAGCTTGCTCTCATCTTCGCGAAAGCACCCGGGAAGCTCGAACCCGACATTTGCCTTTGACTTGTTTTTTACAACGGTTTCTATTGCGGTGCGTATCTGCTCCATGCTCTGGTTCATGTTGCCCTTGCATATCTCGAAGTTGAGCTTGTCAAGGGCGTTAAATCCCACGACGAGGACAAATCCCATGAGTATCATTGCAATGAGCAGCTCGAAGGGAGCGGACTCCTGGCCCCTTTGGGATAGCATGAGCATTAAAAGGGAAAACCATGTATTTAAGGTTCACTTTGGGTTTGAAATGGAGACGCAGTGGCGTAAAAAGCTTGAAGTAGTTTTGGAGAAATAGGCAGAAAATTATTTTTTGTCGGCGAGCACAGGCTGGTTTTGCACCAACCTTTTTCCTTGGGGAAAAACGTTGACGAAAAAAATGCGAACTCACTACTTATTCGCCAAAACCGGCTGGTTTTGCACCAACCTTTTTCCTTGGGGAAAAACGTTGACGAAAAGAAAAGCCATCAAAACTATTTATTGGCAAGCACAGGCTGGTTTTGCACAATGTCCTGGCTCTGCTTGAACATGGGCTTTATGAGAGCAATGATGAGGATTGCCGCAATCACGAAAACTATCAGAAGGTATACCGAGTTCCACTCGCCCTGCGCGCGCTCTTCTGAAATCAGTTTTTTGAGTGCTTTTGGCAGCATGAAAAAATTAGGGGGTTGAAAGTATTAAAGGTTAATGTTTGTGAATGGGGAACATAAAATTAGGCACTCTTTCTTTTTCGCCAACGTTTCAGGGCAAAACTTTGGTTTTGCTCTGCCTAGCAAACCATTTGGTTTGCAAGGTTCTTTCTCTGCAAGAGAAAGAAAAAGGTTGAGTTATGGGATGATTGCAACGAGGCAGACGCGCTTGCTTCCGCCATCAGATGCGAAATCGGATGAGGCATCGCTTTCATTGCAGTTCGTCACATCAAGCGCATAATCGCTGCTTTCGCCATATTCGTAATCATCCATTGTCTGGCCGATATCGCCTGACCGGTCGCACACAACAAGAAGCCTCACTTTCTGCTCGAAATTGCCTGTATACCTTATTACCTGCGTGTTGCCTGCGCTGAAACTATCTATATTCGGGGCATTGTCCGCGACAAGAAGGCATATTTCCCCTCCCGAGAGCGCCTTTGACCCTTCCGCAACCGTTCTTGCATTCAGGCTGTCGCCATTTTTGAAGCTGACATTTTCTATGATGCCGGGAAGCCCGAGCTCATTGACCTTGCTTTTGACGGCATTAGTTGCCGCATTGTTTGCAGTGGTGCTTCCAATTGCAGGCAACACCTGCAGGGTCTGAAGAAGGATAAGGAGAATTGCGCCCGCGACAACGGCGGCTATAAGCAGCTTAAAGACATCAAAGCCCTGCCCGCGTGCATTCATATGAACCATGGAAATCATTATGCTAAAGGTTTTACAAATATATAAACCTTGTTATTTGCGCAGGCGCAGGCGGTTTTTTTCGGGTTATTCGGGCGGCTCGTTGAATGAGATTTCGCACCCGACCGTGCACTGCGCGCTTGGGTTCGCGTCGCATTTTATGTACGCGTCAACCTGCTGGCCTTCTGTGAATTCAACGGTTTTGCCGCTGGTTTTTATTGAGCCGGAACTGTTTTGCGGGAAAGTTATGCACTCTCCGTCAATGCCCACATTCTTCCCAAGGCCCGAAGAGGAGAATGCCTGGCCGCGCTGGAACTGGAGGCTGTCAACGACCAGCAGATTCCCGTTTGGCTGCCGGACTGCGTTTGAAATGCCTTCGATGAACCTCTGCTTGCTGACATCTAGGCGCAGGTTCTCAAAGTATTGTATGGCGCCGATGATTATGAGAAGCACGGTGAGAGCCATTATGGCGCCTATGAGCATTTTGAATGGCTCGAACGCTTGGCCGCGCTCATCAATGAATAATTTTGTTTTTGCCCTGCGCATAAAAATCAATTTAGATTGAGCCAACAAGTGCGTTGGAAATTATCATGCTTATCACAAACATTGCAACGGCTATCGGCAGGTACGATGCGATGTTGATTCTCACAAGCAGGTCGTTGTCCTCCTCTATCTTTGTCGTGAAGTAGGTCATTATCACGACAAGCTCTACAATGTAGAGCGCAACTATCAGTATGAACTGCGTGGGCGTTGCTATGTTTGCAATTGACTCCGGCTTTATGAAGCCGGTAGTGGTAAGGCCGGTGAAGCTCGTTCCGAAAGAGGCGCTTGATGAGGCTGAAGAAGATGAGACAATATCGGAGGATGCGATTGATGCTATTGTAACTATTACGACGCGCTGCAGGCTCGTTGTTATGCCAAGAACAATCGGGGCTATGAAAAGCGTCATTGTTTTCATTGTCCCGGTGACATCGGAGACAAGTATCTTGAGCTGGTTTGCGACCTTTTCTGCGTTCTGGAGCTGGATTGAGAGCGAAATGAGCGTGCGTGCGGCAACATTCACGCCGAGCTGTACGGAATCGACAAGCATCTTCATGGAGCCCTTTATTATGGCGGATGGTATTTTCGCAACAGAGCCGGCGTACTCGTCAAATATCGCCTGCTCAAGCGGCATCCCCGCAAGATTTATGTTGTCAAGTGTTTTTGCAAAAACCGTCCTTGATATCTTGAGGTCTGGCAGGAATTCGACAACGTGCTTTATCGCGTCCTCAACAGGCTTATTCTCACCCATGCGTGAGGCGAGAACATAGAGTGAGTCCTTGAATTCCGATTCCATTGCCTGCACCTCCACTTGCGCCTTGCGCTTGTAGATGTTTGAATAGTACAGGAAGATGAAGGCGGCAAGCGAGAGAGTTATGAGTACGCCAAACACCATCTTGTAGGGCGCTATGTCGTTGTCGCCCTGTGAGAAAAAGAGCTGCTCTTCTGAGAGTACCTGCACCTTCACGCGCTGCGCAACCGAATCGCGCTCTTCGGGAAGTGCATTGCGCACATACTGCGAATAAAGCTCTGAATAGCGCTGGCCTGTTTCATCGAGGTTAAAATAAGTAGAGGAGCGGCCGGCACTTACAAGGGCTTCTTCCTTTGAGAGGTCGGCTGGGATTATCTGCCCTGACCTGTCCTCTATTCCCAAATCATTCCACATGAACTTTGGCGGAATTCCCTGCGTGGAAACAAGAAGCGAGGCTCCAAGGCCTGCGACAAGGACCAGAATGGCCGCAAGGCGCAAATCAATCCTTATCCCACGGATGTTTGCGGTCCACTTGCGCGGGATTCCCTCGTAGTCGTCAGGAATCACTGGAGGCTCGTAAGTGGGCGGCCTGTTCTGCAGCAGGTTGTAGGCGAAGGCGATTGTGATTAGCGGGATTGCGATATTGTAAATCGTGAAAAGGACAACCGGGTTTGCAAGCGGAGCTCCGGAAAACGAGCTTCCAACAGGCAGAATTATTATGAGAAGGAGCGGCAGGAGCACTCCTATATAGAAGAGCATTGTGCTCGGCTGTGAGAGGTCGCGCGCATACCTTTCCATCTTGTTTCTTATGCTGTCGAGCATTTCCGCAATCGTCTGGTCCAGAATAGCGTACCTTTTCGATTCGCTGTTCTCGATAACGGACCCGCGTATCCTCATAAGGGCACGCTTGAACTCGTCGCTGTACTTCCCCCACTGGTATGCGAGCGCATCAAGGCCTTCAGAAAGGGAGTTGTATGTGCCAAGCTGCACTGCCCATATGAGCTCCTTGAAATCCTTTGCGATTTTTCCTTTCCCGTGCGCTGCGGAAAACTCTATTGCGCGCTCAAGGTTTGGGACAAGCTTTATCGACATCACCATGTAGCCAAGGATTTCCGGAACATAAGTGAGCGCCTTTGTCTGCTCGCGCTTTGCCGCGATCTCTGGGAAAGTGTTGAAAAAGTTCACGGCAAATGCGGCGACTATGAGCTGCGGGCCGAATGC
This sequence comes from archaeon, assembly GCA_035289485.1. Classification (GTDB taxonomy): domain Archaea; phylum Iainarchaeota; class Iainarchaeia; order Iainarchaeales; family Iainarchaeaceae; genus UBA10205. The sequence goes on from DATDXA010000029.1 coordinate 56,353, forward strand.
GACAGCATAAACTCCAAGGCCGCTCCCGCCCAGAAGAGCGAGCACTTCACTTAGTGGGGAAAATAGCGCAATTATTCCTGTAAGAAACGCGGCGCCGAATGCGAGAAGGAGAAAAATCTTTGCTGCTGCGGTGAATTCTTCGGCAGAGAGCCTCCATTTGAGAAAATCAATTGCATTCTGGTTTTGCACTGTGAACTTCCCGCCGGCTCCGAGCGAAGGAGAGTATGCATAGAGGCGCTTGCAGAGGCGCACGAAAAACGGATCCGGTTCTTTTGTAAGCTTGCGGTCCCCTTCTGAGAAGTCCTCTCCCGAGACCTTGATTTTGCGGTAAAAATCGCCGATTGTTGGGCGTGCCCTTTCATCCTGCGGCATTTACTTGCACCGCCCACTCAAAAGTTTTGGCTGGATTGTCATTTCCCGCGCCCCTTTATTCTTTTTATTAAATTGGTTTTCACCCAGTTCTTCCACTTGCCAAGCGCCTCATCATAATCTACAGAGCCAAATTCCTCGAGCTGCTCTTCTTTTAGCAGCACGAGCTTGTTGTTTGCAACAACAGTGTTCTCGGCTTCGAGTAGCTCTGGCATCTTGAACTCGTTTTTCATCTCAACCATATATGCCTTTGATTCGGCGTTCATGCGAATCCCTTTCCAAATTTTATCTATTCCAAGGCCTGAAACTTCGCTAATCCTTGTGAAGAGGTCGCTCTCCTTTAAATTGTCCTCAAGAAGGTGCAGGTTGTCCTTCACCGCATCATATGACATCAAATCAAGCAATCCGCCCTCATCATCCGGGTCATTGTTCCAGTGCTTTTTCACTTCAGTAACCTGCACAACGCGCCTGTGCCTTGAAAGCGAACCCTTAAACCTTATTGGGCGCGCGACAACAACAATATCAGTTGCCTTAAAAGAGGTTGTTGGAACGCCCAAATCATTTACAATCCTGTCCCAAACAGAGTAGGCGCTATCTCCGTGGATTGTTCCCATCACAATGTTTCCCGCAGCGCCAACACGCATTGCTTCGTAGAGAACTTTCGCTTCCTTGCTTCGCACTTCTCCAACAATAAGGGCGCTGTCTCCGAGTCGCAGGGCCGTTCGCAGCGCTTCTTCTGGCGCTACCTCATTGTCGCTCTCGCTTGTGCCAATTGGCGAGCGGGTTTTGAGGCGCTGGACATTAAAGCCGATTTTTTTCATGTAATCGACAGGTAACTCGAGCGTGTCCTCCTGCACAATCACGCGCGAGTTCTGCAAAATTTCAAGCATCAGTGCGCTCATTAAAGATGTTTTTCCAGAACCGCGAGAACCTGTGACAAGCATCGTTGCCTGCGAATCTATAAAAAAGGACATTAGCCCCGCTGCAAGCGGAGAGAGGTATTTCACATCGACAAACTGCGCAAGTGTCCACGGAGTTGTCTTATGCAGCCTGAACGCAAAAGCCGGGCCGTCTGGCGAGAGCGGCGGGGAAATTGCCGCAACCCTTGTTTCCAAATCAGGAAGGTCGAAATCAAGAACCGGGTGCGCCTCATCAAACGGGCGCCCTGACATCGCGCGAAGCTTTGAAATAATCCTGTCGGCTTCCTTTTGCGCGTACACAACATTTGTCTGGCACTGCCCGAACTCGGAGTGCACAAGATATATTGTCTTGCTTCCAATCGGGGCGTCTATGTAAATGTCTGTAATCCGCCTATCAGAGAGAAGGACTTCAAGAACTCCGTACCCTACAGTGTAGCGGGCAACCACTTGCGAGAGCTCAATTATTTCTTCATTGCTAATATCAATGCGCTCAGTTTTGGAAATTTCGCGCAAGGTAGACTGGTAAATCCTCTCGAAGTATCTCCTGCTCTTTGCAAGGTTTGAAAGCGATGCCCTTCCCGGCTGGTAGCTCTTGACCATTTCAATTGTTTTGTTGACCAGAAGGAACTTTTCAGGAGGAAGCGAATACTCCGGAAGATTGATGAAGTAGAGCCGCTCGGTCTTGTCCGGGTGCTTGAAAATCTGCACCGTGGCATCCTTAACGGAGTATTCATCGAGCAGCTCAAGCGCTTCCTCATCGCCGAAAACTATTCGTGAATAGAAGAGGCTTGGTTTCACTTGCGCCTCGAAAAAACTTCGGTAGAGGTCATCGGTTTCTGGAGCCTTCTCGAATTTTGAAATCAGGGTTTTTGCATTCTTTATAAGCGAAGCCTTTTCAAATTCGGTTTTGACTTCTGAAAGAGTTTTTAGATAAATTCCAACGCGCTTCTCTTTTGGAAGAGATTCAAGCCTTGCGGTTTCGCGCGGGATTTCCTGGAGGAGCATCAGGTAAGCATTTATCGGGTCGTACAAGAGCTCATCGTGCGTTACCTTGACAATGAGATTGTGCCGCTCGCCAAAATCCTTTTCGGATTCTATTTCGGCGTTTCCGAGGTGAGCAAAGCTCCAAATTGAATCCGCCTCGAATTTCAAATAAAGCGCCGCGATTTCCGCGAGCATTTTTGTCTGATTCTCATCATACACTCGCTCATATTTTTCTGCGAGAACGATAAGGTCCGCTTCCGCTTCGGTGAGAATTTTGAGCACGTGAAAACGGCAGTTTCGGTCGTCCGCAAGCGAAGGCGTGTAGAAAGAATCGCGCACATCTACAACGAGCGTCCTTTTCCCGCCCTCGTCCCTTACAATGTATGGCCCGACATCAAACCCTTCAATTTTCACAGCAAGCCCGTCCAAACCTTTGGCTATGAATTGGGAATTCGTATTATTATACTTATTTATAAAGGCACGAATCCGAGATAAAGAGCATTAGGAGTGCCGGAGGGGCAATGCCGGAAAATCCGCGCGCATTCCGCCATGCACGTGCCGCAATAATCAATACTATTTTAAATCCGGAAACCATTCATAATAAAGAGATTCAAATGTCGACTGATTTTACAAAAAGCGGCGCGGCAAAACTTTTGCTCTTTTTTGCGGTGTTTATTGCCACGGCGGCTTTGATGATTAATTTCACGGCAACCGGTTTTGCACCCCTCTCCGGCGCGGGCTCGGGGCTTGTCGCACACTACACATTCGATGAGGGAAGCGGCACAACCTCGGTTGATTTTAGCGGGCAGGGAAATAACGCAACGCTTGTCGGCAGCGCATCTTGGGCCGCGGGAAAAACCGGGCAGGCGCTTTTGGTTTCAGGCGGCTCAAGAGCCACAATATCGGGGGACAGAATAGGCACAGGAGCGGCAACTATTTGCGCATGGATAAACCCCTCAGCAGTGACATACCTTCACTCAATCGTTTCCACTACCGCTTTCCAGTTACAGGCCTTCAATACGGGAAGCGGCAGCAGCTACAGCATTTATCTTTTGAATAATTCGGCGGCATGGCAGAACACTGCGATTTCGGCCGGCGGAATAACCCCCGGGCAGTGGGCACATGTGTGCGCGGTAAGGCAGAGCAGCGGAAACACCACCCTCTATGTTAACGGCGCGCAATCTGGAGCGGCAAACCAGTTCGCGGGCACACCGGTAAATAATTACGGCGGCGTCCCGCTCACACAAACAACAATCGGCGCGGACCCAAACGGCAGCGCCGCATTCACAGGCAGCATCGATGACGTGCGCATCTACAACAGGGAACTGCCGGCAAACGAAGTGCAAGAACTCTACAACGGAGCCCCAGCAGTTCCTGACACGCAAGCGCCGAGCACACCAACAGGGCTGAATGCAACCGCAGCATCCCAAAGCCAGATAAATCTCACATGGAACCCGTCATCGGACAACGTCATTATAATCGGATATAATGTGTACAGGAACGGAACGCATGTCGGCACAGCCACAACAACAGCATACAACGACACAGGCCTTGCCGCAAACACCGCATACTCATACACCGTGGCGGCATACGACGCCGCAGGAAACACAAGCGCGCAATCATCACAGGCAAGCGCAACAACAACATCAACCCCGCCCGCAACATTCACCCTAACAGTTGCAAAGTCCGGGACCGGAAGCGGAACCATTTCAGGCGGCGCAATCAACTGCGGAACAACCTGCACACAAACAGCAATCACAACAGGAACACAAATCACACTCACAGCAAACCCCGCAACCGGCTCAACATTCACAGGCTGGAGCGGAGCATGCACAGGAACAACAAACTGCACACTCACAATCGGCGCAAACACAAGCACAACCGCAACATTCAACACAACAAGCGGCGGAGGTTCCGGCAACACAATAAATGTGAACTGCTCTGGCAACATCACAACCGCACTGCAAAACGCAATAAACTCCGCCTCGGACGGGGACACAATCAACATCGGCGCGGGAAGCTGCTCTGCTGGCCAGGTTTCTTGGGTGAACAAGAACATAACCGTGAGGGGCCAGGGAATTGGCGCAACCAACGTGAGCGGGCTGTCATTTGATGTCAAAAATAGCACAAAATCGGCTTTCAGAATCACGGGCATGAGTGTGGGCGCGGCGCCGCAATGGCGCATCAACGCCGACAACAGGACAACCGGCATAAAGGGCTGGAGGCTTGATCACATCGAATGGTCATATCCCACGTGCACGCAAAACATTGCGGTGATGATTGACGGCATTACCTGGGGCCTTATTGACAACAGCGTGTTCCGGAATGCGGGCAACGCGATTTTCCTACGCAGCTACGCAGAGGGCACAGACGAGGTAAGCCCATGGCCGCCAGACGGCTCGCCGGGAATGGGCGGCTATTCGTGGCTTCTCCCGCTGAATATGGGCAGCGATGAGGCAGTGTATGTTGAGGACAGCACTTTCATAATGGACAATGGCTGCTATTACGGTGTCGGCGATTCATTCTATGGCGGAAAGAGGGTGTTTCGCCACAATACAGTCACCAATGCCTATTTCCAGAACCACGCGGCGCGCGGGCATGAAAGGGGCGGAAGCATTAGTTCTGAGGTTTACAACAATGTTTTTGACGCAACGGATTCGGGATGGTACCGGCCGATACACATAAGGTCCGGCACAGGGGTTGTGTTCAACAACACAATTAAGGGATTTTTCAACAGAATTGATGTGGACGACCAGAGGAGTTGTGGCGAGAACATCAATTCGCCCTTTGGTGCGTGCAACGGCTCAAGCCCGTGGGACGGGAACCAGCCGGGGCAGAGCGGCTATCCGTGCCTTGACCAGATAGGCAGGGGCACTGGCCAGTACCCTAATCAGCCGCTGGCACCGTACTATTTCTGGAACAACGGTTCATCCGCCACATGCTCAACTGGCGGGAGCTGCAACAACAGCACAAGCATAGGGCAGAGCGCGTGCAGCACATCGCACATACAGGAGGGCAGGGACTACATAATCGGAACGCAAAAGCCAGGGTATTCCCCATACACCTATCCGCATCCGCTTCAGGGCGGGGTTTCGCCGCCATCTGACACATCGGCGCCAACAGTTCCAGCCGGGCTTGGCGCTTCGCAAACCACTTCCAGTGGCACCACGATTTCCTGGAACGCCTCAACAGACAACACGGGCGTCACAGGATACAGGGTCTACAGAAACAGCGTTCAAATAGGCACGGCAACCGGCACATCATACGCCGACACCGGCCTCTCACCCTCAACAACATACTCATACAGAATCTCCGCATACGACGCCGCAGGAAACACAAGCGCACAATCAAGCGCACTCTCGGTAACAACAAGCGCGGGAACAGCAACATTTACCCTAACAGTTGCAAAGTCCGGGACCGGAAACGGAACAGTCTCAGGCGGCACAATCAACTGCGGAACAACCTGCACACAAACAGCAACAACAGGAACACAAATCACACTCACAGCAAACCCCGCAACCGGCTCAACATTCACAGGCTGGAGCGGAGCATGCACAGGAACAACAAACTGCACACTCACAATAAACACCAACACAAGCGCAACCGCAACATTCAACACAACAACCCCGCCACCCACCGGAGGGCTGATACCAGCAGACAGGCTCAATGACTGGACCTATACGGGCGTTCCAGGCGGCATACCTAACAGGACCACGATTTGCGCGACTTTAAATCCGGGGGCGAGCGCAAGCCAGATTAACAGCGCAATCTCCTCGTGCAACAACGGAGTGGTCTATCTCAACGCTGGCACTTACAATGTCACTGGAATCCAGCTCTACAAGAGCAATGTGACCTTGCGAGGGGCTGGCGCCGACAAGACAATTCTCAAGGGCGGCAATATCATTGCAATGGGCAACGGAGGCAATTCAGCATCCGGCATATCCATAACAGGCGGAACAGCCAAGGGCTCAACGGCGATTACAGTCAGCAACACAAGCGGCCTGTCCGCAGGCATGATGATAGAAATTGACAGGGCAAACGACCCGGGCGTGGTCGTATCCACAACGGGCAACGCTTCACGTTTCATCCGCCAGGTCAACAGGATAAAATCCATCAGCGGCAATACAATCAACCTGGAAAATCCGCTTTTCTATAATTTCAACTCAAGCCCCACAATCAGATACACATTCCCCACATTTACGAGCATGAGCGGTGTTGAAGACCTCAAGCTCGACCACTCAGGGAGCGGTTCATCTGGTTATGCATTTTACACCAATTATTGCTATGGCTGCTGGGTCAAAGGAGTCCATTCATACAACCCCTATGGATTTCATATGGTCATTCTTGGCACTCTGAATATCGAGATTAGGGACTCTTTTTTCAATGACGCCCAGACAGTGGGAGCCAACAACGCAGGGCTTGCGGTGTATGGAAGCGACCTATACGGCTCAAACAGCAACATGAAAATAGAAAACAACATTTTTGACAAATCGTTCCCCGGAATTGAACTGCAAAATTCCACCAGCGGCAACTATCTTGGCTACAACTACGGGCATGCAACCCAGGTCGTACCCGACGATTACTTCACCACATGGATGTTCCTTGACAATCACGGCCCGCATGACATGATGAACCTGTGGGAAGGCAATACCGGCGAGCTCTTCGGCTCTGATGGGTATTTCGGCGGCTCAAGCCACGGCGTGGCATTCCGCAACAATTTCACAGGAGTAAACCTGCGCGGGCCGCAAAACCCTGACAATCCGGTGCGCCTCAACCGCCTGTCCTATTACTACACGCTGGTCGGAAACGTCCTCGGTTCGCCAAGCGCAAGGCCGGTCAAATATGAGCAGGCAAGCGACGGGTGCGGCGATGGCCTTGCAGTATACCGGCTTGGCTATCCCAACATCGGCAATTGCGGGCTCACCGATGTTACCGGAAACAACGTGCCAGGCGGCATGAGTTATCCTGATGCCAAGGTCAAATCAACCCTTTTCAGGTGGGGCAATTATGATTACTTCAATAACGCCGCGCGCTGGGATTCAAGCGAAATACCGGCAGGTGTCGCAGTCCCCGCCACCCAGGCACTGCCAGATTCGCTCATATACAGTTCAAGGCCTTCATGGTGGCCATCGGCAGTTGCATGGCCCCCAATAGGCCCCGATGTTGCGGCAAAGGCCAATAAGATTCCCGCACAGCTATGTTTTGAAAATAACAATATCGCGAACGGCGGCGCCTTCAATGCGGCTTCATGCTATGGGTCGACTACATCACCGACATGCACTTCTTTTACTTATTCCGCTTGGGGCGCATGTATTGGAGGGATGCAGACGCGGACGGTGCTTTCAAGTTTGCCAAGCGGGTGCACGGGCGGCAGCCCAATCACTTCGCAGGCATGCACGGTTGCAAACAACCCGCCAACGGTTTCTATCACAAGCCCCGCGAACAACACAACGCTCTCATCCCCGTCAAGCGTTACAATCACGGCGAGCGCAAGCGACAGCGACGGCGCAATCAACAAGGTCGAATTCTTCAACGCAGCAACACTCATAGCAACAACCACAACCCCGCCCTACACAACAACACTCAACAACCCAACCGCCGGAACATACACGCTCACGGCAAAAGCAACCGACAACCAAAGCGCAACCACAACCTCCACACCAATAACACTCACAATCACACAAGACACAACACCACCCATAAGAAGCAACGGAGAGCCAACAGGAACACTCCCCTCAACAATAACACAAACAAACATCTCACTCAACACAAACGAACCCGCAAACTGCCGCTACACAACCATAGCAAACACAACCTACAACAACATGGGACTCACACTAACACCAAACACACCAATCTCAACAACACACACAACAAACATCACAGGAATACAACCATCAAGAACCTACACATACTACATACGCTGCACCGACAACGCCGGAAACGCCAACACGAACGACTACACAATCACATTCACAACAGCAGCACCCTCACCAATAAACGGCTCATGCGGACCAACAAACAACACATGCACACAAGGAACACTAAATGATGTCACAGATTCGGCAACCAACTACCTCTGGAACTGCAACGGAACAAATGGAGGAACAAACGCAAGCTGCTCAATACCAAAACCGGTAAACGGAGCTTGCGGAACAACACTCAATTCCTGCACACAAGGAACACTAAACGACACAGCAGACAACGCAACACAATACCTATGGAACTGCAACGGAACAAACGGAGGAACTGTCGCTAGCTGCTCGCTTACCAAACCCATAAACGGAACATGCGGAACCGCAGCAAAAGCATACGCACCAACCGAAAACTTCCCCAACGGAAACTACTGCAACACCGGAACACCAAACCCCACAACACCAACAAACCCAACCACAACAACACCCTCGAACTGGACGTGCACCGGAACCAACGGCGGCACAAACAGCCCAACATGCACCGCAACAAGAACAGCAACACCAATCAACGGAACATGCTCAAACACGCCCGAAACATGCACAACAGGAACATACACCGATGCAACAGACACACCCACACAATACAACTGGAACTGCAACGGAATCAACGGCGGAACGAATGCGACATGCACACAACCAAAACCACCACCAACAGTACAAGACGGAACAACACTTGATGTAATACTTGACACACCACAACAATTCACACTTGCAACACCCGGAACATACAAACTAACCGGAACCGTTATTGCACCAGACGGCGGACAAAACTCAGTATACATAGACATCGACACCAACCCCGGAACCGGCGCAGGAACAGGAGACGAAACAAAAGCATGGGGCATGACAATAACAACAACACCACAACAGCAAGACGCAACATGGCAAGGCAACCCAAAAACATGGACACTCACAACCGGAACACACACACTCTACATAAACACAAGAGAAACAGGAACACAAATCACCACCATTAGATTCACAAACCTACAACCAGTAAATGGCATCTGCTCAACAACACTAAACACATGCAACAACGGAACATTCCAAGACGCTACCGACACAGCAACAACCTACAACTGGAACTGCAACGGAACAAACGGCGGAACCAACGCCACATGCTCAACACCCAAACCACCAACAGCAACAGACGCCGACGCAGACGGAGTATCAGACGCAGTCGACAGATGCCCAACACCCCCACTCGCAGCAAACCAAATCAATAGCTACGGCTGCCCAATACCAACAGCAACCAAATTCGACATCAAACCAGACTTCACAAACATGGACCTAAACAACGTCACAAACCTAGAAATCGGAATCTCAACCTACGGAAAAATAACATACACCAACACACACCTAACACTCGCAAACATACAAAACGGACTATACCACCCAGCAAACCTCGACAACGACATAAACATCACACGCGGCCTAATCACAGTAAACGCAAACAACATACCCGCACTAAACCAACCAGTAGCAATAACACTCTACAACATAAACGTAACAAACCCAAAAATCAAAAGAAACGGAACAATCTGCACAGAATGCCAAATAATATCAAACACAAACGGAACACTCGTATTCACAGTACCCGGATTCTAATAGGCAAAAGCGCAAACTAACGGGACTGGCACTATTTTAAATTCAAAAAATATTCATATTGCAGGGACAAAAATGGCGAGGGCACAAAAGCAAACCAAAGAGGCAAAACTGTTCAGCGGGGCAAATATCTTGTTGTTCCTTGCGGTGTTTTTCCTGACGGCGGCGCTCATGCTCAACTCGAACAGGTCAGGCCTTGCCATAATGCTTGAAGGAGTAAGCACATATGAGGTCATTGACGAAGGGGTGCCGCAGGGAGTGTACTTGACAAAAACCGGAAATGGCAGCGGGAGTGTTTCAAGCAGCCCAAAAGGAATCAGCTGCGGAACCGACTGTGACGAGACTTATGCATTTGGGACATCAGTAACACTTACAGCAAATTCGTCTACAGGTTCGCAGTTCGGTGGATGGTCAGGGAGCTGTACAGGAACCGGCAGGTGCAGGCTAACAGTTGACGGCGTGAAAAATGTTTCCGCCGCATTCACACTGCGCAAATATACACTCACCACTAAAAAGTATGGCAATGGAACAATCACAAGTTCAATTCAGGGGATAAACTGCGGAACTGACTGCAAGGAAAGCTATGATTACAATACAATGGTTGTATTGACAGCGACTCCTGATTTTGGACACAGTTTCGCTGGCTGGGGCGGAGCATGCAAGGGAACGGGAACTTGCGGCGTGAAAATGACATCTTCAAGAAGCGCCTCCGGCTTTTTCAAATGATTCCAGGTGAAGCCAACAAATAAATTCATGTGAAGACAAGTTCTGCTCATGCAAGGGAAAAATCACGCCGCATCATCTTCACATGGCGATGCGCTCGCCGCCGGCAAATTCATGCTAGGAATTCTCGCACTCTTCCTGCTTTTTAGTTTTCTTGTTTCTCTGCTGCCGCTTGAATCGGTGGAGATGGTCTATGCGGCAGGAACTCTCGCGGCTCTTGGAATTTTCGGCCTTGACGGCGAGGTGGTTGCGCAAGAGCCCGCGCTTCTTTTGCTTGATGCATTTGCGCTTCCGATTGGAATCAGCTATCTTTGCACAGGGCTTTTGGAGCTCACAATCATATGGGCTGCCATGGGCGCGAGTTTTGGGGTTGATTTGAGAAAAAGGGCAATTGGGATTATTGCAGGAACAGTTGCGCTTGTGGCGTTCAATTTTGCAAGAATCATAGGGAGCATTCTAATAATTCATTGGTTTGGCCTTGATGCTGGCAATTTCGGCCATGATGTGCTTTTCAGGGTTTTCCTATTCATCACAATTGCGGGATACTATTATTGCTGGTTTAGGTGGGCAACAGGCCAAAAAAATGGTAAAAAGGCATCAAAAAAAGCCCAAAAGGCATAGGAAAATGCACAAAAAAACCCTTTGTACTGGCCAGAATACAATAAAAGCCACTTAGTTCACCCAATACAGGGAATAAGTTTATATTAAGTTACTGGCAAAGTAGATATAGAAATTACATTTATACTGTGTGGGAAAAGCATGAACCAAGTCCTAAAAGGGAAGGAAAACATAGGCAAATTCGGGCCAGCACTGGTTCTTGCAATAGCGGCATTTTTGCTTTTTTCAATTTCACAAGGAAACCTCAATCTACAGGGGAATTCAGAAAATACTGCGCCTACAGGGCTTGCAACGCTCCCT
>DATDXA010000030.1:0-7647 GCA_035289485.1 archaeon
AAGGGCAATTGTCTGCGCCCCGCTTATCACAAGGGCGTGCTGCATCAATTCTTTGGAATAATAATCAACCATCGCGAAATGGAAGTAGAGCGCGAGAAGGTTTTGCAGAAGCATAAAGCCCGCGAAAACTATGAGCCCAAGCACAAAGGCGTTTTTGAGCTCGCGGTAATTGCCTATGTAAACGTAAAGTAGCGAAAGCAGCAGCACCGAATTCACGGCTTCAAGAATTATCGCAAGTTCCATTGTAAAACCACCTGTGCAAGACAACTATTAAAGCTTTTTTCCACTTTCCCCCATTATTCCCTCAAAAACCGCCCTTTCTTCACGGGTAAATGTCGGCATGAAAGTCTCGCCGTACTTTTGCGCGCTTCCAATAACCCAATTGTGCTTTTTTAGGACATCGAGATGGTGCGTGACTGTCTTGTAATCCACCCCAAGCATCTGCGCGAGCATGTTCGGATTTTGGGGCTTTTGCAGCAGCAGCCGCATTATGCGTGCGCGCATGGGCCCGCCGCGCGTTGCGCCTATCAGAAAAAGCGCATTTTTTTCAAATGCCTTAGCGCTTAGCATGCATTAAGCATTGCTGCGCAAAATAATTAAAGGCGAGTCAAATCATTTTCAGGAGCATTCTATGGGCAAAAAAATCCCCTTCGGTTTCGGGGTGGAATGTGCCCGCGAGCACATTTCCCTGCCGCACGAGCACTGGCTCTTTTCCCGATTTTGCAAGCACTTCAACTTTTTTCCCGATTTTAATTATGCGCGGCGCGCGGATGAAAACCCCGTTAACTTCCCCATGGCCCTTCACATCAACTTTTGCCTCGAATGAATCGACCTGCCTTCCGAAATCGTTCCTTTTCACAGCAATGTCAATAAGCCCGAGCGGAGTGAACCTGCCTTCACCTATCACTTTTTTCGCGGCAACGATTGCGCCCGCGCAGGTGCCATAGAAAGGCATTCCCTTTGCAACGCGCTTTTTTATTTCACTGTCAAGGCCCGATTTTTGCAACAGAATTGAAATCGTTGTGCTCTCGCCGCCCGGGATTATGAGCGCGGAGCACTGATCAAGGTCCGCTTTGGAACGCACTTCAAGTGCGTGCGCGCCGATATGGTGGAGCGCGGCTATGTGCTCTGAAAAATCGCCCTGCAAACCCAGAACGCCGATTGTTTTTGCCATATTGCATGCCTCAGTCCAGTTTCCCGTAATGGCCCTTTGAAATGTCAAAAAGCGCAAGCCTTCCTTTCCGGACCTCAAGGAAATGAAGTGTAGTATTTTTGTCATCAACGCAGTATTCAATGCAGTTAATGTCCGGACGGAAAAAAACTGCCGTCAAAACCCCGAACTTTAAAACGCTCTTCACCGGATATTCTTGTTTATCGATACCACTAAAATGAAAGCCTGAAGATGTTTCATATTCATGCCTGCCTTTTCTCACAGGATATTTGTATTTTGGGTGATTGCTGCAGGCATGCCATTTTCCACCATAGGAAAAAAAAGCGCCTGAATCATTGCAGGTGAATTCAATTGGGTGCGCTTCGGACAACGGCGCGTCCAGAATATCCCTAGCAGAAAACCTGATATCACGCGGGTTATCATAGTCATATATCTTGTAAGAAAACAGCCCGTATGGAGTAGGATGTGTGGCTTTTTGGGCAGCAGGCTTAGCAGCAGTAAATCTTGGCAATATTTTTCTTCTGGCAGACGCGACAGAGGATTTAGCCCTGTTCCGGGGAGCCATTCACAAGCCCCTCTCCTGCATCCTTGTTCCAAGCATTGAAATCTCAAGGCCTTTCATTGCCTCACCGAGCCCTGAAGAAACTTTTGCAAGCAGCTTTGGGTCATTGAAATTTGTTGTCGCCTCAACTATTGCGCGCGCATACTTTGCAGGATTTGAGGACTTGAATATTCCGGAACCGACGAACACGCCGTCAACACCTAGCTGCATCATAAGCGCCGCATCCGCAGGCGTTGCAATTCCACCGGCAGCAAAATTCACTACAGGAAGGCGCTTTAGCTGAATTGTTTTTTTCAGCAAATCAAGCGGCACTTTCATCTCCGAAGCCTTTGATTCGAGTTTTGCGGAAGAAGTGTATTCAAGCCGCCTGATTTCTTCTGAAACGGTGCGCGCATGCCTAACCGCCTCAATAACATTTCCAGTTCCCGCCTCGCCTTTTGTGCGAATCATTGCAGCGCCCTCGTGAATCCTTCTAAGCGCTTCGCCAAGATCGCGGCAGCCGCACACGAACGGGACTTCGAATTTGCTTTTATTGATGTGATGCTGAGCGTCCGCAGGAGTTAGAACCTCGCTCTCATCAATAAAATCAACACCAAGCTCCTGCAGGATTTGCGCCTCCGCAAAATGCCCAATCCTGCACTTTGCCATCACAGGAATAGAAACTGCGGCCATTATTTCCCGAATTTTTGTGGGATCTGCCATGCGCGCAACTCCGCCCGCTGCGCGGATATCGGAAGGCACCCTCTCAAGCGCCATCACAGCACACGCGCCCGCCTTTTCCGCAATTTTTGCCTGCTTGAAATTTACAACGTCCATTATGACGCCGCCCTTTAGCATCTGGGCAAAGCCATGCTTTAGCTTGAAAGTGCCCTTGAGGGGCTTTTTTAGCGTGCGTTTTGCCATTTGGAAACACCGGTCCTTGCAATAAATCAATAGTGGGATTAGGTAGTTAAAGGTTTTCTGGTGCGGACGGAAAATGAAGAGGCCGCAAAAAAGGGCGGAAAAATTGCAGGTAAACAGCCCATGAACCATTAAATACTTGCGCAAACCAAAGTTTGTCATGAGGCTAAATTTTGCCACACGGAAAGTTGCAGGGCGCGTGCAAAAGCGAAGGACCCGCAAAACCAGCATTATTTATGAAAACCCATCAGCGGTTCCGCATAAATTTAGTCATGGCGGCAAAATGCCGCAGCTTGACCATGAGAGCATTGAATTTGTAGAGACCGGAAGCAGAGTGCTCTCAAATAGCCGCATGAGCAGAATCACACTTGGAAAGGCAAAACACGCAGGCGTAGATGCACCAAGAGCCGTTGCAATAAAAGAATACAAAAGAGGCAACGCAAAATGGAATTATGAAAGGCTTTCAAGGCTTGCGGACAGGGTGATAAAAAGCGGAGTTCCGCATCCTGACATGAGGATTTTAATGCACGAAGAGAGAATTTATATTATCACCGAGGCGATGGTCAAACACGGCAGAACCATGCTTATGAAGAATGCAGAGCCGTTCGCACACCTGAATTTTTTCGCAAAAGAGGACAGGAGGCTTTTTTCAGAGGCACTATTCCAGTGCAGGAAACTCTCACAAGCCGGCATACATATAATGACCGGTGCAGTTGACGAATACGGAAGGAAAAGGCAGGATGCATTCAACTTCATTGCCCAAGGCAAAGGAGAGAAAGACCTTATTCTTATGGACCTTGATACACTAAAAGAAAATGTCGGCATGAGCACACGGGAGGCGTGGGAAACATCGGTAAAAGCCCTGCGTGGAGCCGCACTTTCCGTTCACATGGACACCGCAAGGGCGCTCATGGTGGATGAGCTTATTGCCAGTGCCAGAAGGCGCCTCTTTCCCTGAGAGCAAACCAAATAGTTAATGCACTCGCAAAATAGAAATTATTGCAAAAACCATTAAATTTAAGTAAACCCCCCAGCAGGTCATCTTCCTATATGATTAGTTTCGAAACCGAGGCAAAACTGCTCTCAATCCTAAAAGAGGACATCGGAAGCGGGGACATAACATCCGCAATAACCCCTGCAGCGGAATGCACAGCGCAAATAAAGACAAATGAAGCATGCACCCTTGCGGGCATTGAGGAAATCGCATTCCTCTTCAAAAGCGCGGGGCTTACTGTTCACACCCACAAAAAGGACGGGGAAATTGCAAAAAAGGGGCAAAAAATACTTGAAGTTCACGGCAGCAACCGCAAAATACTTTCATACGAGAGGGTGTGCCTAAATATTCTTGGAAGGATGTGCGGGGTTGCAACAATGTGCGCGAAGGCAAAAACAATAGCGCAAAAAGAAACCATCGCAGTCACGCGCAAAACGGTTCCGGGGTTCCAGTCTCTTGACAAGAAGGCAGCGGAAATTGCGGGATGCTGGACACACCGCAAAAACCTTGCGGAAATGATACTTCTCAAGGACAATCACCTCAAATTTTTCAGCGGCGCAGGCGCGGCCGCGCAGCGCGCAAAGGAGAGCGGGAAGGATTACGAAATTGAGGTGGAAAATGAAAGCGATGCGCTCGAAGTTGCAAGGCACTCGCCGCACATCATAATGCTTGACAATTTTTCGCCGGAAAACGCGAAAAAAACGATTAAGAAACTGCGCAAAGAGGGCTATGGCGGCAAAATAGAGCTAAGCGGCGGCATCTCATTTTCGAACCTAAAGAAATATACAGGGCTTGGCGCCGATATAATATCTATGGGCGCGCTCACTAAAACCGCGAAAATCGTTGATTTTAGCATGGACATCATGACGGTGAAAAAATGAAACGCGGGCTTTTTGTAGGAAGGTTCCAGCCATACCACATCGGGCACCACAACGCGCTCAGAAACGCGCTGCGGCAGGTTGACGAAATGGTGATAGTTGTTGGCAGCGCAAAAGAGAGCTTCCAGAACCAGAACCCATTCACCGCGGGCGAGCGCGTAGAAATGATTTCAGAGGCGCTCAAGGAAGACAAACTGTTTGAGAAATGCTACATCGTCGCCGTTGATGACATATCAGAGTACGCACTTTGGGCACAGAGAATAAAGAGCTACTGCCCGAAATTTGATGTGGTCTTTACAAACAACCCTCTTGTAAAGGAGCTCTTTGAATCCGACGGCTACAAAGTGGAAAAGCTTGTAAGCAACGACGGGAGCATTGACTCGACCATGATAAGGGAAAAAATCATGGCAGGAAAAAGCATTGAAGGGATTGTGCCAAAGGCGGTTGAGCAATTCCTCGGAAAAATAGATGCGCGGAAAAGAATCAACTCAATAATGAAGGACGAAGTTAAGCAGTGAGCATAATGAGTAAACCATTAAATGCCAGAGCAGTGAAACAATTCATAAGAGGCGCAGGAAAAAGGCCCCAAGCTTTTTGGCTAAGCAGGCTGGAAAGAATTGAACTAAAAGACTTAAAGCAAGGATTGAACACAGCCGGTAAAGATCCGGAAGCGGTTAGGCAAGTTAAACAAAAAAGAAGAATGACCAGAGTGGCGGTAAATTTGGCTTTAGACGCAGCGCTACTGGACAATAAACAAGAACTAGAAAGAGAGGCTAGGGGAAAAATACACCAGTTTATACAAATGGAACTTGATATTGGCAATAAACCAGATTTTACCGCTGCAATAAAGCAGGCAACTTCAAAAATAGCAAGCGTTAAAGGCAAAAAAGAGGCACTGAATTTTAAGTTGGCATTTGCACGGCATATGGATGATATGCTGAAAGCGAGAAAAAAATTTGAAGCAAGAGTATGACAATAGATAAATCTCAACAGGTTTGCAAATGCCGGATAAGTTTGACAGTATAATTGTGGGTTCCGGAATCGCCGGGCTCTCCGCCGCAATCGAAGCCTCAAAGCAGAAAAACAAATCAATCGCTCTGCTTGACCGCTCCGATGAAAAAAGCTCGAACAGCTACTACGCGCAGGGCGGAATTGCCGCAGCTTTTGGAAAAGGCGATTCTTGGAAAGCGCACGCACAGGACACAATCTCTGCAGGCGCGGGGCTTTGCAATGAGGATGCGGTCAATTTTATCACCAAGAACGGCTCCGGCGCGATAAAAGAGCTCATGAATCTTGGCCTTGAGTTCGATGGCGGAAATTCAAAACCTGAATTGGGGCTTGAAGGAGGGCACTGCGCTCATCGCGTGCTGCATATCAATGGAGACCAGACCGGAAAAGAAATCACGGAATTCATGAGAAAAATCGCGCTCGAGCAGAAGAACGTTTATTCCTTCAACAAAACGATGCTTCGGAAAATATTTGCAGAAAATGGCAAATATTCGGGAATCGAAACTACGGGAAAAGAAACTTTGATAAATTCAGGTTCGCTTGTGCTAGCAACAGGGGGATACGCGGCGTGCTGGGAGAAAACCACAAACCCCGAAACCACTCTTGGGAGCGGAATTGCGATTGCAAACGAAGCCGGATGCTCGCTTGATGGAATGGAATTCGTTCAGTTCCACCCCACAACACTTCGCTCCGCTGTCGGCTCTAATTTTCTGGTCTCGGAAGCCGTGCGCGGGGAGGGCGGAAAAATAGTTGATGAAAAAGGCAAAAGCGTTGTGAACCCCCTTGATACAAGGGACAAGGTAAGCGTTGCAATTTACCGCGAAATAATGAAAGGGGGAAAGGTGTTTCTTGACGCGCGCGATTTTGAGGGCGGGTTTTTCTCCGGGCGTTTCCCGAAAGTGTTTGCAGAGCTAAAAAGGCACCTGATCAACCCTGAAAAAGACTTGATTCCGATTGAAGCGGCTGCGCACTACACAATCGGCGGAGTGAAAACCGATTTGAAGGCGGCAAGCGGCATTAGCGGAATTTATGCGGCAGGAGAGTGCACAAATTCAGGGCTGCACGGAGCAAACAGGCTCGCATCCAATTCACTTCTTGAAGGGCTTGTGATGGGAAAGGTTGCGGGGGCGCAGGCAGTGAAAACAAAAGCCGGCATTTTGGCAAATAATTGGAAACGCCACGCTGAAATAAAGGAAAAGGACGGAATTCCAACAAGCACGGCGTTTGAAGCCATGAAAAAAGTGATGTGGCGCTGCTGCGGGCTTGTGCGCGATGAAACTAACCTAAAAGACGGCCTTGCGGGAATAAAAAACCTTGAGGAAAAAATAGAAATGAATAATAATCCGGAAAATATTGCCATCAGAAATGCACTGATTGTGTGCAGGAAAACATTTGAGGCGGCGCTTGCGCGCAAAGAAAGCGTTGGGACGCACTACCGCACAAGCTGATTTTTTACTTATTATTTTCCGATTGTGAGCATCTTCTCAAGCGAGCTGTGCGCCCGCACGCGCACATTTTCAGGAATCTGAACTTCAAACCTCTCCTTCTCAAGCGATTCGAGCACGTTGTCAAGGTTTATTTTTTTCATGTAAGGGCAGATGGTGCAGGGCGTTATGAACTGCTTTTCGGGAAAACGAACGCGCAGCATATCAGACATCCCGCACTCGGTAACAAGCATGAACTGCTTTGCATCACCGCTCTTTATGTAATTGTACATATCACTTGTGCCCCCTGCAAGGTCTGAGAGCGCAATTATGGATGGGTCGCATTCAAGATGCGAGAGCACCTTCGCCTGCGGGAACTGCTTTTTGTAGGCCAAAATCTGCTCTGCTGTGAATGTTTCATGCACAACGCATCGCCCATCCCACGAGTGAATGGTTTTTTTGGTGAGGGCGCGCAGGTTCTGAGCCATGAACTCATCAGGAAGGAAAATGGCCTCTTTTCCGGGGAAATATTCGACAACCTTTAGCGCATTTGCGCTTGTACAGCACGAATCGCACTCCGCCTTCACTTCAGCAGAGGTATTCACATAGCAAACAACTGGAACTCCGGGGTGCTGCGCTTTTAGCATGCGCACATCTGCGCCCGTGATGCTCTCAGAGAGGCTGCACCCCGCTTCAAGCGAAGGAATCAG